>JAUVJE010000096.1 GCA_030592355.1 Clostridia bacterium | reverse complement strand
TGGTGGGCTGTTATAGGCCTTGGAATGATTGTAGAAGCATATGCTCTGTTTGGCATTTGGGGAGCATTGATTTTCTATATCGGACATATTCTTGCTGATTTTACATGGTATATGCTTGTATCGTTCAGCATATCTAAAACAAGAAAACTTATAAACCCAAAAGTCCACAGGATTATCGCCGGTGTTCTGGGATTGGCGGTATTGGTACTGGGTGTAAATTTTATTATCAGAGCGTTTCTGCTTATTTAATTAAAAATTCATAAATTGTTCACAAATTTATAACAATATGTTCATATTTAGGTACTATAATTCCAGTATACAATTTATTAACCTTAACCTAATTCCCCTCAATAGCAAGGCTGCTCCCCCGCAGTCTTGTTTTCTAAATGACGTATCACAGAATCGAGAAACGTCATCAGGTGCGTAGGGTACCGAGCGTGTACCGTAGGCGAGCCGAGGAACATGACCATTACCCGTGCACAAACAGGTACGCGCTTAATTGCAACAATAAACGCTATCCCCAATAGTCTGCATAGCCTCGCCAGACGAAAAATTACCACCGACAGAACTGCATTAAAATTCCGCCATCGCCAGACATGTTAATTGCTCAACAACAGGATTTGGATTTTATCCATCCTGTTTTAATAATCAGAATTGCATTTATATTTCTACAATAACATTGCTTTTCTATGTTAAAGAACTATTTGTTTAGTCGATAATAAGGGTAACTGTGCCGGTTGAAATATATTTTGCGGTATGCTATAGTGCATTTGCCGGTATCCGTATTGGAACCGGACATCAAAAAAGAAAGAATTTTTCGATCGGCATCCGAAAGGAGTCGAAGCGGAGGTGAATCATGAACACATCAAGTAAGACATACAAACTTGTGTTATCGGCAATGCTTGGAGCAATTGTTATAGTTTTGGGTGTAACACCATTTGGTTTTATACCTTTTGGACCAATGAAACTGACTATTCTGCACATCCCGGTAATCATAGGAGCAATTTACGGGGGACCTACAGTTGGTATGACCGTAGGGTTGATTTTTGGAATTATGAGTGTCTTTCAGGCACCGGCGGATATTACTTTCGGACCGGTATGGGCGACGGGTGAAGTTAAAAACTATCTGTTAATCGGAGTTACTGCCATAGTACCAAGAATATTTATTGGGCTTATGGCTGCATTATCATTCAAATGGGCTAAAAAAATACCGAGAAAAGTTTCTCTTATTGGCTTTGGAGTAGTTGGAACAGGCATGTTGGCATTTGCCATTTATAAATTGGTAGAAATGATATCTACAAGCGAATCATATTATATGTACATTATCCTTATTGCCGCAATTGTGGGAGTAAGCATATGGACAATACTCACAATCGGAAAACGCAGCATCAGTGTAGTACTCGCCGCCGGAGTAGGAACTCTTACAAACACAATTCTGTTTTTAACACTGACATACCTGTTTTTTGGGAATCTGTTTGCAGAGTTATTTGAAATCACAAAAAAAGCTGTTGCGGATATTTTGGTTACGGCAGGAATAACGAACGGGATTCCGGAAATGGTTGTTTCAATTGTATTGATATCAGCGATTGTTGCTGCAGTCAAACCAAAAGAACTAAAGGATAGTTAGAATTATGAAATATCATCCATACATCACAAGGATGTGTGGATGATTGACTCGCTTTTTAGATTATATTGAGCCAAATAAGCATGTCGCCGGGGGTGCGGTTTGTCCACATTGCGTAAGGAATTGCCTTAATCTCAACTTTTTCGTAATCCGGCGAGTAAGGCCTGTACAGCATGCCGGAGAATTCTTTTTCTGACAAGCGGTAAGCGGGACCGGTTAAATAAACGCATCCTCCGAGGAAATTGTCATCATATATTGATTGAAACTCATCATTTGAGCGAAGTACCAGGGATGAAAGGTTTTTCCCATTGTCTTCCTCTTCTATGCAATAGACAACAGGCCCCCGCTTCAGCGCTGTCTTGCCGGTGTTATGACGAACGTGCGGATGAGCCTGCATCTTTTCTACCGGCATTTTGAGAAATAAATCTATTTCATCTCCATCATGCCAGATGCGTTCAAGATATGCATAACCTTTTTTAAATTCGGCACTTACGTTTCTGCTGATTATCCTAATGCTCAATTTTCGACACCATCCGGGTATTCTAAGAGCAATTTTTTTACTGCAGCCGCCATCACACCCGACTCTTATTTTTATATTTTCATCCCATGGATAATTAGTAATCTGGGTTAGAAGCATACCTTCATGGCTAAATTCGGAGGAACCGTAAAGATTGATATATATGCCATTGCAATCATATGAATAGAAATATAAGCCAAGAGAGGAAAGCAGACGTGCTATGTTGGGGGGACAACAGGCGCATCCAAACCATTTGCGCCGTTTATATCCCATATGAGCTTTGAATTCCAGGGTTTCTTCATCAACCGCCCTAGTATCGGTTGCAAGAGGATTTGCGTAGAAGAACTCTGTTCCATCCAGACTGATTCCTGCCATGACACCGTTATGAAGAGCAAGTTCCATAGTATCCGCATATTTTCCGTCTTTAGTTATATTCAGCATCCTGTTGCAGAAAAATACAGATGCGATGGCGGCACATGTCTCTGCGTATGCGGTTTCATTCGGAAGGTCGTAATCAAAAGAGAATCGCTCTATATCGGGAGTGGATCCTACACCGCCTGTAATATACATCCTTTTATTTACCATGTTTTCATATAATCGCTCACATGCTTCCAAAAGATCCATATTGCCGGTATGTTCTGCAATGTCGGCAACACCCGCAAGATAATACAGGGCGCGAACAGAATGTCCTTCTATTGCTGTTTGCTCCGCAACCGGCGCCTGAGCCTGTACATATGAATAAGGTTTTGTAGTTCCCTTCTTGCGATTGTACCGTAAAAGCCCGGTATTCTGTTTTTCTTCCCAGTCAAAATATGATGGCTGCTTACCTCTTTCAGTTACGAAAAACTCAGCAAGCTTCAGATATCTTTTTTCATTTGTTGCCTTATACAGCTTGACCAAAGCAAGTTCGATTTCCTCGTGCCCCGGATAGCCATGCAATTTACCTTTTTCAGGTCCGAAAACCGAATCAATGTGATTGGCATAGCCGCACATTATCTGAAGGAATTTTTTCTTACCGATGGCTTCGTTATAGGCAACCGCCGCTTCTATAAGATGTCCGGCACAATAAAGTTCGTGCTTGATTAAAAGATTGGTCCAGCGTTTATCTTTTTCAACAACAGTAAAATAACTGTTAAGGTATCCGTCCTCCCACTGTGCCTTTTCTATATCGTCAATTATTAAATCAACCAATTCCTCGGTTTTGGTATCAGTGTGGTGGATCAGATTATAGGCACAGGCTTCAATCCACTTAGCAACATCCGAATCCCAAAAGTAGTGAGGTTTTTCCGGCATGCCTTCTTTCCAAATCTGCTTGAAAGTATCATATCTCCCGGTGATTTTCAGCTGTTCATACTCAGTAGTCAAAGTAACGGTCCTATTAATGTCTGTCCTAGCTTTCCAATAACCGCCGGTAATTTTTATGTTTTTTAAGTCTGCTGCATTCATGAGAACTCCTGTTTTGTAAATATTAATATCTTTCATCTAATAGTATAATGTATTTAGGGCTTGCTGAACAATTCAAAAACACCTGCTGAAAAACTGTTTATGGGTGTTTTTGAATGATACAAGTGCACGGATTTCACCTTAATTCAGCAAAAAAACCTTGCACTTGCATTAAGCTTAGTGATTAATATTTGTCTTTGTTCAGCTGCCAATATTTACGGCCATGGGCTAAAAACCACTTAATTGGGTATATTTTCAGCCCATACAGCAATACTGTGCCGAATATTTTAATTCTCGGATTATTCAGCAGCCCCTAATTATAGGGTTTTATTCATCTTGAATATATATTAAAATATATGTATTATATATAGGGAGTATAAGAGGCTAAAAAATATACGAAAACCCCCGGTTTGAGGGCACTCCGGAAACAGGAGAATGAAATTTGAATACAAATGAGAAACTGGTTATAAAAGGTGGAAAAAAGCTTAAGGGCGAAGTAAATATACACGGTTCAAAAAATGCAGCGGTCGCATTAGTTGCGGCGGCTCTTCTTGTAGAAGGAAAAGTAGTAATCGAAAATCTTCCTGAAATTACCGACGTCCAGATTCTTCTTAATGTCATAGGGGAACTCGGCGGTAAGGTTGAACATCTCAGACATGATACAGTTTCAATAGACTGCACGATTGTAAATAGCGGCAAGGCGGAAAATTACGACCTCAGCAAGATTAGAGCATCATATTATCTTGTGGGTGCACTTCTTGGAAGGAAAAGACATGCGGAAGTCATTTTCCCAGGCGGATGCAATTTTGGCGTACGGCCGGTAGACCAGCATAAAAAAGGATTTGAAGCACTTGGGGCACAGTTTGATACGACCGGCGGATATATTTCCGCGAAGACGAGAAAATTGACGGGAGCCCAGGTTTATTTTGATAAGATTTCCGTAGGCGCAACAATCAATGTAATGCTGGCGGCAGTTCTTGCGGAAGGTATGACTAACATTGAAAATGCGGCCCGTGAACCCCACATAGTTGATGTGGCAAACTTTCTTAATATGATGGGGGCTGATATCAAAGGCGCCGGCACAAGTGTAATTAGAATAAGAGGAGTTGAAAAACTAACCGGCGGAAAGACTTATTCAGTAGTGCCGGATATGATTGAAGCCGGAACCTTCATGATTGCCGCTGCGGTTACAAAAGGAACAATCACAGTAAAAAACATTATACCTGAGCATATGGAATCACTTACAGTAAAACTAAAAGAAACCGGGGCTGTATCTATTATTGAGGGTGATGACCACATAACCGTCAAAGGAATAAAACGTCCAAAAGCGGTTTTGGTTCAGACGATGGAATATCCGGGATTTCCTACAGACCTTCAACCACAAATGGTTAGTTTGCTTTCAATTGCAGAAGGGCAGGGAACCGTCGTGGAAGGCGTGTGGGATAATCGGTTTCAGTATATTGAGCAACTGCATCAGATGGGTGCTGACATAAGAGTCGAGGGAAGAACCGCACTCATCAGCGGTGTAAGTAAGTTAATTGGGGCGCCAATCAGGGCAATGGACCTTCGTGCAGCTGCATCGCTTATCATAGCCGGACTTGCAGCAGAAGGAACAACAACCGTATATAACCTTGAATACCTTGACAGGGGATATGAAGGATTTGTAAAAAAGCTTGCTGAATTAGGAGCCGATATAAAAAGGGTGCAGGTATAATAATGAATAAATTAGATTTGATAAAGGATCTTACGAATGCAAACGGCATATCAGGATTCGAGCATGAAGTGGTAGAGGTAGTTAAGAATTACGCTTCCGACGAATTGAATATTAACACTGACACAATGAGAAACGTTTTCCTTTCCTTAAAAGGAAATACAGAAAATAGACCGGTAGTTATGGTAGATGCTCATTCTGATGAAATCGGATTTATGGTGCAGTCAATCGCAGCGAGCGGGCTTATCAAATTCATTGCAATAGGAGGTTGGCACGGTGCCAACATACCGGCACATGCCGTACGTATCAGAAATTCAAGGGGAGAATATATAAAAGGAATAACAACTTCAAAACCTCCTCATTTCATGTCTGCGGCAGAAAAAAACGCCGCTCCCAATATAGTGAATATGTATATTGACATAGGTGCTGTAAGCCGTGAGGAAGTTGTGGATGTCTTTGGAATAGAAGTTGCCAACCCGGTTATTCCCGATGTGGAATTCATATACAATAAAGTAAACGGAATAATGAGGGCGAAAGCTTTTGACAATAGAATCGGCTGTGCATGCGAAATTACGCTTATGAACGAACTTGTTGATGAAAATCTTAAAGTAGATGTGGTAGGTGCTGTTTCCACGCAGGAGGAAGTTGGTCTCCGAGGAGCCAGTGTCACATCCAGTGCTATAAAGCCGGACATTGCGATTGTTTTTGAAGGAACTCCTGCTGATGATTCATTCACAGATCAGTATTCCTGCCAGGCGGGTCTAAAAAAAGGTCCTCAGGTAAGGCATCGCGACGGAAGCATGATTACACATCCTGGATATATTGCGTTTGTAAGAGGCATCGCAAAGGAAATGGATATTCCGTTTCAGGATGCAGTGCGTGCAGGAGGCGGTACCGACGGCGGTAAAATTCATCTGGCTCACAAAGGCGTACCCACAATTGTAATAGGCGTTCCTTCAAGATACATCCACAGTCATTATGGCTACTGTGCATATGAAGATTTTGAAAATGCTGTAAAATGGGCAAAGGAAATCATCAAACGACTGGATAAAGAAACAATTGAATCTTTATAAAAAATAAATACAAATACATATACAGGAGCAGATATGGATAACTGGAAGTGGTATGAAAGGCCGATGGTAATGGCTGCGGTACAGTGCAACTACGGCGAGAATAGTTATGACATCATGAAGAACCACGTGCTGGCAAAAGACTTCAATGGCGAACAGTTGCTCCATTTAAACGCCACAGGCCATGTTTCCTCATATGATGAAAATAGGGACGGAGAAAAGCTGGATGCTTATCTCAAAGCGGCGCATGAAAGCGGATTGCGTGAAATCCTATACTGGAATGTTCATTGTGTTTATGAAGAAACGATTCAGATTTATCCTGAATGGAAACAGAAATTCAAAAACGGGGATCCGATAAGGGCATATGGGAACCAATATCTCATTTGTATAAACTCACCATGGAAAGATGAATATTTGAAAAACCTTGTAAAACTCTTCGACCATAAGCTTGACGGGCTATTTCTTGACGGACCGTTATTTGCAGGCGGCGGTTGTTACTGTGGGTATTGCCGGGAGAAATTCCAAAAACAATACGGGAAAGATATTTTTAAAGCAGATTATAAAGAATTTCTTGAGTTTCGCACTAATTCAGTAACTGAAATGATTAAATCCACTTATGAAATCAAGGAAGAAAAAAATCCTGATTTACGTCTGTATATAAATAATTCGGCGCTAAGAGCGGATGTAACAGGCAGCAATACCTCAAAGGTGTACCCTTATGTAGATTTTTTAGGAACCGAGGGTGGATTCTGCTGGATAAACAAGACGTTCGACTATACTCATACGACAAGTCATGCTAAGTATATCGAGACAAAAGCAAATGGCAAACCTTATATAGTATTTATTGCCGGGGATGCAAAACCTTATTCATACTGTATGTATACCGGTGCCGAAACGGAGAGACTTTATGCACTGTCCCTGGCTCAGGGAGCAAATATCTGGTATGGGATTCATGGTCCTACAAAGATGATGAAAAGCGAGGCCGGCAGAGTCATTGCCAAAATGAACCGATATATCAAAGAAAACGAAAGACATCTGACAAACACAAAATCTTGCGCAAAAATTGCGCTTATGTGGTCTGATGCAACTGCGAATCATTATGCATCCAGTGTAATGAAAAGTGATTTTACCGACTCGCAGAAAATCGGCGGAGAAGGTAAGAATGGCAATCACCACGATGCCCTGGCAGGATTTGCCGATATTCTGACGCGAAGTCATGTTCAATATGATATTACTGACCAGGATTGTATACATGACAGGCGCATTTTTAACTACGATCTTCTTATTTTTCCGACTTATGCGTGCATATCTGAAAAAGAAGCTGAAATTATCCGTGAATATGTTAGCAGAGGGGGAAATATTATTTCCACTTTCGATACAGGCATGTATGATGAATCCGGCGAAGAAAGAAGTAAGGGAGCTCTTGATGATGTGTTCGGCATCAACCGCGGCAAACAGGTGGAATATACTGAGGTGGGTATCGGTTATACGAAATTGTATGAAGATATTGAAGAAAACATAATTCCAATGAGCGGCTTTGCATGGGAAGTTAAACCGGTTGAAAGCGCAGAACTCCTTGCTGAAAGCTATTATCCCATGGCGGGAAGGTATGTTGCGTTTCCAACGGAAAGCTATGGATATATTGTCAGGAACAAATATGGGAAAGGGACCAGTATTTATATTTCGGGAACCGTCGGAGAAGTATACAATGAGTGGTGTAATCCCGATAATAGAAAGATGATTACCCGAAGGCTTTTAGAGACAGCGGACCCGCTCACCGTAACCAATGCCCCTCAAAGCGTTGAGATATCATTGAGGAAACAGGGTCACACAGGAAATCATCAAATTCACATGGTTAACATGACCCGTGGTCCGGGACGTCCAATGGAAGAGACAATACCGGTTTTTGATATAGTTGTTGAGCTGACTGATGTGAGGGGAACAACGGCAAGGGGCATATACACGGGAGCAGATTATAAAATTGAAGAAACTGACAACGGGTGCATAATTACTGTGCCGGTCTTGAATGAATACGAAGTAATAGTAGTACAGGAGGATAAGTAAATGCTAAAAGCAGGTATTTTGGGATGCGGGTCTATATGCCAGAAGCGGCATGCAAAAGAGATTTTTGCCAATGAGCACTGTGAGTTGTACGGAGTATATGACCCCGTAACTGAAAGAGCCGAATTGGTTGCAAAGACATACGGAGGCAAAGTTTATGATAGCGCTGAATCGCTTTTAGACGAGAATGAGCTTGACATTATTGTAGTTGCCACTCCAAACAAGTATCATGCACAGTATTCTATAAAAGCAATGGAAAACGGCAAACATGTGCTGTGTGAAAAACCAATGGCCGGGAATCTTAAGGATGCGAAAGCGATGATTGAAGCTGCGGAAAAAAGCGACGTAAAATTCATGATAGGTCAAAACCAACGATTGGTGCCGGCACATATTCCGGCGATGGAAATTGTTAAAAGCGGAAAGCTTGGTAAGATTTTAACTTTTGCAACTACTTTCGGACACAGAGGAGCGGAAGGATGGAGTATTGAAGGCAAGTCAAGTACGTG
>JAUVJE010000160.1 GCA_030592355.1 Clostridia bacterium | reverse complement strand
GCAGGTATCTACCATCTTGAAAACCGCCTTTATACCCGCATTTTTTCGCTTATCTGCAACTTCTTTTGCTTTTGAGCCGGTAAAACGCGCGATTGCACAATCTGCGAAACCCAGTTTCTTAAGATTGCGCATTTCTATATCCGAAATGTCATTTAGGGTTTTATTTTTAAGCTCTTCTTCTTTGTACACAATATTTTTTATTTTATTTAGAAAGAATCTGTCTACACGGGTTACTTCAAAAATATGTTCAATGGATATTCCTTTACGGATTGCTTCAGAAAGCACAAACAGACGCATATCATCAACAGTTTTCAATGCTTCTTCCAACTCATCCAAAGTCAGTTTGGAAACAAAAGGCTGGTCGAATGAATACATATTTAGTTCCAAAGACCGGATTGCCTTCAGCAATGATGCTTCGAGGGTATTTCCTATGGACATAACTTCTCCGGTGGCTTTCATCTGGGTGCCCAGCGTCCTTTTCGCATAAACAAATTTATCAAAGGGCCATTTTGGAATTTTTGTGACAACATAATCAAGGGTTGGTTCAAAGCATGCGAAGGTTTTTCCTGTAACTGCATTCTTAATTTCATCCAAACCATACCCTATGGCTATTTTGGCAGCGACTTTAGCAATGGGGTATCCCGTCGCCTTTGAGGCTAATGCAGATGACCGGCTGACCCTTGGGTTAACCTCTATGACCGCATATTTAAAACTATCGGGATTTAATGCGAACTGCACATTGCATCCCCCTTCGATTCCCAATTCGGTTATGATGTCCAGCGCAGCGCTTCTGAGCATCTGATACTCTTTATCAGAGAGTGTTTGTGACGGAGCCACGACGACGCTATCGCCCGTATGGACGCCTACGGGGTCAATGTTTTCCATATTACATACCGTAATGACATTGCCCTTGCCGTCGCGCATAACTTCGTATTCAATTTCCTTCCACCCGGAAATACATTTTTCTATTAAAACCTGGGTCACCCGGCTGTATCTCAGACCCTTGCTCCCAATGTCTCTGATTTGTTCTTCATTGTAGGCAATTCCCCCTCCGGTCCCACCCATGGTATAAGCAGGGCGTACTATGGCCGGATAACCTATTTCACCTATATATTCAAGGATGCCTTCCATTGTTTTCAGAACCTTACTGGCTATGACCGGCTGTCCGAGACGCTGCATGGCGTCTTTGAACTCCTGTCTGTCTTCCGCCATCTTTATTGCTTCGACGGCAGTTCCCAGGAGTTTCACCCCGCTTTCTTCCAGAAAACCCGTTTCAGCTATTTCCATTGCAAGATTAAGTCCCGTTTGTCCTCCGAGGGTAGGCAATATGCTGTCCGGTTTCTCAGCAATAATTACCTTTTTCAGCATCTCTACGTTCATTGGTTCTATATATACTTTGTCCGCAATACCAGTGTCTGTCATTATGGTCGCGGGATTACTGTTTAGGAGAACTGTTTCAATACCTTCTTCTTTAAGAGCTCTGCATGCCTGTGTTCCGGCATAGTCAAATTCTGCAGCCTGCCCGATGATTATGGGACCCGAGCCTATTACAAGCACTTTGCGAACGTCGTTTCTCTTAGGCATCAGCTGCACCTCTTTCTTTATACGCATTCATCATATCTACAAATTCATCAAACAGATAGGCGGTGTCCCGGGGTCCGGGCGACGCTTCAGGATGAAACTGCACAGTAAACAATGGAATTTCCTTATACCGCACTCCCTCAACCGTCATATCATTCATATTTATATGTGTGATTTCCATATTACTTTTTTTCATAGAATCCGCCACCACAGTATAACCATGATTTTGACTCGTTATATAGGTCCTGTCCTTGGCAATGTCTTTTACAGGATGATTGCAGCCCCTGTGCCCATACTTCAGACGTTCGGTGTCCCCGCCCATTGCAAGAGCTACCAGCTGGTGGCCGAGGCAAATGGCGAATATCGGAATCTCTCCTGCCATTTTATTTATATTTTCGATTTCTATATCGCAGTCCTTGGGATCACCGGGACCGTTTGACAACATGATTCCGTCATAATTGCCGCCCAACACAACTTCCGCAGGGGTTTTAGACGGCAGTACGGTTACATCAATATTTCTTTTTGTAAGAGAGCGGATTATATTGGTTTTTACACCATAATCAAACAAGGCAACCTTTAATTTGCCTTTTTTATTGTCTGCAGGAAAATCCATGGGTTTATCTATTGTTACTTTATCAACTGGATTGTTTAGGTCGAATTCATCTGTTAAAGAAAGCGCTCTGGTTTTATCGTCGCCGCCGCAGACTACTATGGCGCCCTTCATTGTCCCTTTTTCGCGAAGTATTTTTGTCAGTTTTCTTGTATCTATGCCGAAAAGCCCCGGTATCTCATATTTTTTCAAATAATCATCCAAAGTTTTCTCGCATCTGAAGTTACTTGGGGTTTCGCATCGTTCCCGGGTAATGAATCCACGCACATTGGGACGCCTTGATTCATAATCGTCAGCATTAACACCATAATTACCTATCAGAGGGTATGTCATGGCGACAATCTGCCCGTAGTATGACGGGTCAGTCAGGATTTCCTGATATCCTGTCATTCCCGTATTAAAAACGATTTCTCCGGCGATATCCTTAAAATCTCCATAAGTTTCGCCCTCAAAACGGGTTCCATCTTCAAGTATCAAAACTGCTTTCAAATCATTCTCCTTATATCAATTCCCTGTTTCTTCGACTCGCTGACCCTGGGTCAAGAGGTTGATTCTGTCAACCTATGGCTGCGGCGAGGGAGGTTTTCATGAGAATTGCTTCATTTCTGGCTGCCTCACAAAATTCTTCATGTCCATAAGTGCCATAAAATTTCTTTGCCTTCCATGCGCACATTAACCCTCTGGACGAATTTACAACAGCGCCATTGCCATTTTCATCAAATCCGCCCTTTACATCTTCAGCGCCTCCACCTTGTGCACCATAACCCGGAATAAGAAGCATCGCCTTAGGCATGTTTTTTCTCAAATTCTTCAATTCCTCCGGATATGTAGCGCCTACCACCGCACCAATGGAACTATATCCGCAATTTCCAATGACATCAGAACCCCATTTATTTACCATTTCAGCCATTTTTTCATAGACCGGCATACCGCTCTCAAGCTTCATGTCCTGAAGTTCATGTGAAGACGGATTGCTTGTTTTTACCAGTATAAATATTCCTTTTCCATATTCTCTGCAAATATCCACAAATGGCGTTATACCATCAGTTCCCAGATACCCGTTTACAGTTATGGCGTCTGCTGCATAATAATTATCAGTCAGGTATGCCTCTGCATAGGCTTTTGCAGTGCTTCCTATATCATTTCGTTTTGCATCGAGTATTACCACCATATCAGCGCTTTTTGCATATGCAATACTCTGCTGAAGCGTAAATGCCCCCGCAGGTCCCAAAAGTTCATAATACGCCGACTGGAGCTTGACTACCGGGACAATGTCATGCAGGGCATCAATCAGTTTCCTGTTGAATTCCAGTACAGCACCGGCATCATTCCCATGGTTTTTGCGTATTGACTCCGGCACATACTCTATTCTGGGATCCAGGCCAAGCGCTGTAGGATTCCCTGTCTTAACTATTCTTTCATACATCAAATCTGCAAACATTATAAACTCCTGTTGTAAGTTAATTTTCCGTTGACTATTGTATACATGACGCTTCCTGACAATTTCTTGCCGGTGAACGGTGTATTTTTTCCTTTTGACACAAATTCTTCACCATTGACTGTGTTCTCATCATTAAGATTAACTACCGTTATATCTGCGCAGGCTCCGACCTTTAATCCTCCCGTTGATTTCCCGAGAAACGCCGCAGGATTAAGACTCATCAGCTCAACCATTTTCTCCAAAGAGATGCGTCCGGATTTTACAAGATATGTGTATGCCGCTGAAAGAGCGGTTTCAAAGCCGGATATTCCGTTTGCCGCATACTGGAATTCAATATTTTTTTCATCCCTGTGGTGGGGCGCATGGTCAGTCACAATCATATCTATTGTTCCGTCTTTAATCGCAGCTATTATGGCAAGTCTGTCTGAATCTGCCCGTAGCGGCGGATTAACTTTTGCATTGGTGTTAAAACCCTCGCACTCAGCCTCGGTCAGGCTGAAATAATGGGGACAGGTCTCGCATGTCACTTTTACACCCCTGTTTTTAGTATCACGGATTATCCTTGCGGATCCTACCGTGCTGATGTGTGCAATATGTACGGAAATCCCTGTATATTCCGCCAGCAGAACATCTCTGGCTACCTGAATTTCTTCGGCAACTGTCGGAATTCCCTTTAACCCCATTGAAGTTGAAAGAAAACCTTCATTTATTGAACCATCTTCTGCAAGCGACATTTCCTCGCAGTGGGATATAACCGGCAGTCCGAAGTCCTTGGAATATTCAAGGGCTTTTCTCATAATATCTGCACTCTCAACAGGTTTGCCATCGTCCGAAACAGCTACCGCCCCGGCTTCTTTCATGAATCCCATTTCAGCAAGTTGCGAGCCGTTGGACCCTTTTGTTATACTTCCGATGGGATAAACTTTCGTCGAACCGCATTCAGCGGCTTTATTTGCAATAAATTTTATAACCGCGTCATTGTCTGCTACGGGATTTGTATTCGGCATACATGCTATTGCCGTAAATCCGCCTTTAGCCGCAGCTTTTGTGCCTGATGCGATGTCTTCTTTATATTCCTGTCCCGGTTCCCTTAAATGACAGTGCGCATCAACCAACCCCGGGAAAACATGCAGGCCTTCGGCTTCAATGACCATATCTGCCTTTACTGTCAGCCCGCTGCCTGTTTCTTTGATTTTTCCGTTTATAATCAATATGTCAGTTATTTCATTCAGACCGTTTGAAGGATCCACTGCATGGCCCGATTTAATCAGTATTTTCATATCTGCCTCCTCTGGTGAAAATATATAACAATGCCATCCTGATGGCTACACCGTTCATAACCTGCTCATTTATAACGCTTTTAGCTCCATCCACAATTGCACTTGTTAGTTCTGTTCCCCTGTTTACCGGGCCCGGGTGCATCAGCAACACATCGTCCTTGGCAAGCTTAAGCTTCTCTTCGCCTATTCCATAAAACCGCGCATACTCCCTTATATTCGGGAACATTGCGCTCTGTTGCCGCTCCTTTTGAATTCTAAGACCCATTACCACGTCAGCATCTCTTATTGCTTCATCAACGGATGATGCAATTATAGCTCCCGTTTCTTCTATTGCCGGCGGTATCAGGGTACCGGGTGCAGCAAGAAATACCTTTGCTCCAAGTTTAATCAGCGCATAAATGTTACTCCGGGCAACCCGGCTATGGTATATGTCTCCGGTTATGGCAACCTTCAAATCCTTGAATCCACCTTTTTTTTCATAAATAGTATGTGCATCCAAAAGTGCCTGGGTAGGGTGCTCATTCATACCGTCACCTGCGTT
>JAUVJE010000064.1 GCA_030592355.1 Clostridia bacterium | reverse complement strand
TCAATGGCGTTTCTCAAACCGTTCTATTGAACATCAGTTCGAAGAACATAACCATTACCCATGTGCAAACCAAGCCCTTCGCTTGTTTATGCCTCATAAACGACGCTCTAGTCAAATCTTCCAAGGCCTCACTCGATATAAAACTACCTCTGTCAGCTAGTAATAGTAACAAGCTACTAGATTTAATCCAACTGGTGGTCATGTCAGTTTAGCTTGTAAGAAGTATTTAGTTTGGTGAAAAATTATTACCATCAGGACCTGATGCTTGGTTAAGCGCAGACAATGGTTTATTTAATTCAGCTGTCTTCTAGAATTGAGTAAGCTATATTAGTGGAATGATCCGCAACCCTTTCAAGATTACTGAGGATATCAATAAAGATTGTCCCGGCACGGGCACTGCATTGTTTTTTCTTAAGACGTTTGATATTGCGTTTTCTGAGCATTCTTTCCATATCGTCAATTTCCTGCTCAAGGGGAGGAATAACTTCATTTGCTCTTTCAATATCATTTTCATGGAAAATTTCCAAAGCTATAAATAAAAGATTGAATACCTTTGAACTCATTTCATCCAGCTCAAGAAAGGCCTCTTCTGAATACTTAATCGGCTTTTCTATCCGGCTTTCTGCAAATTCAGCAATATTCTCCGCATGATCGCCGATTCTTTCAAGGTCGTTTACTACATGAAAAAGTGCGCCTGTAAGCTTACTGTCTTCAGGAGATATTTCCAGTTGGTTTACCTGAACCAGACTTTTTGATATTTCATGATTTAGGAAATCAATAACTTCTTCATGTTCGTAGACATTTTTTACAAGGCCAGAACTTTCCCCTTTAAAAGCCATAATGGCATTTTTAATGTTTTTAAGGGCGATATCGCCCATACGTTCAACTTCCTTGACAATTTGGGTAACCGCCATAGCAGGAGTTATAAACATATGGTTCTCTATATACATAAGTTTAAGCGGTGCTTTAACCATATCTTGCCCAGGTATAATTTTATTTGCAAGCCAGACAACATACTTAATTACAGGAAACATCAGCACTACCATCACAATATTAAACAGGGTATGGAAATGAGCAAGTTGTCTTGTCGTATCGGCAGACAATGCTGAAATCCAACGTGTGATGGGCAGAAATTGCAAAAGAATAATAAATATAAATGCCCCGATTATCTTAAACAGCAGATGGAGGGTGGCCGCCCTTTTCGCCATTTTGTTAGTACCGATACAGGCCAGAAGGGCAGTTATGCATGTTCCGATATTGAATCCGAGGATTATAAAAACAGAACCTTCAAGAGTAACGAGACCTTGCATTGACATTGCCAGTAAAATTCCCATTGAGGCGGAAGAGCTTTGGATTATTCCTGTGAGAAGGGCACCTGCAAGAAGACCAAATAAAGGATTTTCAAAAAGCACCAATATTTCTGTAAATTGGTTCATTTCAGCAAGCGGTTTCAGACCGGTGCTCATCATGGACATTCCTACAAAAAGAATTCCAAAACCTGCTATAGCAGCGCCGATAGACGATGCCTTTTTGTTCTTTTTAACAAAAAACATCATTACCACACCGATAAATAAGAAAAGAGGAGCAATATCTGTAAGCTTAAAAGCTATAAGCTGAGAAGTTATAGTAGTTCCGATGTCTGCGCCGAGAATGACCCCCGCAGCTTGCATAAGAGTCATTAAACCAGCGTTCACAAAACCCACAACCATTACGGTTGTAGCAGATGAACTTTGAATTGCCATTGTAAAAACAGCACCTACCGTAATACCCGCAAAACGATTGCTGGTCATTATGTCCATCATTCTCCGCAATTTGGAACCGGCTGTCTTTTCTAGATTATCACTGAGCATTTTCATTCCAAAAAGGAACAGCCCAAGACCGCCCAAAAAGGGAAGAAGAATATCAAACATTATTTCTTTAAAGGTCATTAATCCCCCGTACTGTAAATGAAATCAGTAGTGTATTTCCTTATCAATAATTATATCACACATAATATCTCGAATTTTGCGTTTAGTAATAAAAACACTATAGTTATTCCATCTGATTATTATCATTTTCAACTGAAATCAGAATTACGGAAATTACATCTTGAAACAAGGTTTGTTGTTAAAAAATACAAGAAGTAGTAAAATAATACACATAATAGATTGATGTTTACCATGGCAACTACTTATTAATTAAAAATACAATTTTAAAACAACCAGATTACCAGAAGGCGAGTTAGTATGAATAATGAAGGATATGTCAGCTTAATATATAATGCGGCTTTGCTAGTAACTTTAATTGTTACTTACACATTAATAGGTTTAAGAAAGAGCAAAAACACAATAAAAGAAAAAATAATTTCAGGTTTTATTATTGGATGTATTGGGATAGGAATTATGACAACCGCTGTTCAAACTTCACCTGGTATTATTTTTGATACAAAATCTATATTAGTCAGTATGACCGGATTGTTTTTTGGATTTGTTCCAACAATAATTTCCGTAGTAATTTTAAGTGTCTATAGAATCATACAAGGAGGCATCGGCACATTGACCGGTGTTGTTGTTATTATCACTACAGCGTGTTTTGGGCTACTTTGGCACTATCATTGGTTTGACAGAATACAAAAAAAACTGCTGAGCAGGATTTTTTGGTTATATATATTTGGATTAATTATACACATTATTATGTTAGTCGGTATGTTTCTATTACCATGGGAAATAGCGCTTGATACTTTAAAAGGCATATCATTACCCGTACTTGTAATTTTCCCAATCGTTGAGACTCTAGTTGGGTTAGTAATAATGGAGCAATACGATAAAATGAAACTATTTTTTATTATTCAAAGAAACGAAAAGATAATTAAAAAGTCCGAGGCTGCATTAATTAGAAGTGAGGAAAAATTTAGATTATTATTTGAAGATGCACCCTTGGGGTACCAGTCATTAGATGAGAACGGCTGTTTTATTGCAATTAATATGGCGTGGTTAGATATCTTTGGATATTTGAAGGAAGAAGTTATAGGTAAATGGTTTGGAGACTTTTTAGAACCAAAATATGTTGAGGTGTTCCAAACAAACTTTCCTTTATTCAAAAACAAAGGATCAATGCATGTGGTATTTGAGATGCTGAAAAAAAACAAGGAAGCAGTTACCATTGATTTCAATGGAAGCATTTCATACGATGAATCAGGGCAATTCAAGCAGACACATTGTATATTACAAAATATTACTGAATTAAAGAAAGCCGAAAAAATCAAACTATTGATGGAAACAAGAACAATAAATCAGCAAAAATTAGAATCCATTGGAACCTTGGCAGCCGGAGTAGCTCACGAAATTAATAATCCCATAAACGGAATCATGAATTATGCCCAATTAATACTCGATATGCAGGAAAGCAATTCTGAAATATCGGAGTATTCAAAAGAAATAATTTCAGAAACAGAAAAGATTTCAGAAATAGTGAAAAATCTCCTGCAGTTTTCACGACACGATAAAGAAGAACACAGTTATGCAAGGATGGAAGATATAATAAATAAAACAATGTCATTGATAGGAACTGTAATTAAAAGTGACCAAATAACTCTGCAAAAAGATATATCGCAGGACCTACCCCGTATTAAATGCCGTAGCCAGCAGATACAACAGGTAATAATGAATTTGATGACTAATGCCAGGGATACGCTTAACGAGAAATATCCGGGATATAATGAAAATAAAATATGCAAAGTGTATTGCGTGAAGTACAACAAAGAAAACAGGGAATGGGTTAGAATTACAGTTGAAGATCACGGCACAGGTATTAAAGAGGACATACGGGATAAGATATTCGAACCATTTTTTACTACAAAAGACAGGGCTAAGGGAACTGGTTTAGGATTGTCCATCAGTTATGGGATTGTTAAAAGCCATAATGGTGAAATAAGTGTTGACACAGTAGAAGGGGAATATACTAAATTCCATGTGGATTTACCCGTTAATAATGGGTGGAAGCTATATAGGAAAGAAAAATAGGCATCGGAAAGGGAGAATATAAAATGTCAAAAATCCTTATTGTTGATGATGAAAATAGTATCAGAATAACGTTTTCCAAATTTTTAACCAATGAGGGGCATAATGTAAAAATAGCTGAAAATGTTGAAAAAGCCTTAAAAATTGTAAAGCATGATAAATTTGATATGATTATTACAGATATCATTATGCCTCGAGAGTCAGGGATGATTTTACTAAAGAAAGTCCATGAAATAGATTCGGAGATATCAGTAATTGTAATAACCGGGGAACCTTCTGTTGAAACGGTTACAGAGTCTTTGAGATACCATGTCGACGACTATTTACAAAAACCGATAAATAAGGTAAAACTTATTAATACAGTTAATAAAGCACTCCGTAATAAACAAATTCTTGATGAAAAGAATTATCTGGAAAAAGAAAATAAAAAATATCGTACTGAACTTGAAAATTTGGTTTTAAAACGCACCATAAAATTACAAGAAATAATGAAAGGGACAATAGAAGCAATCAGCGCCATGATTGAAATAAGGGACCCGTATACTGCCGGACATGATAAAAGAATGGGCAATCTATCCGTAAAGATTAGTAAAAAAATGGGATTAGACAAAGAGACGTTAGATGGAATAAACATAGCGGGACGTCTTCATGATATAGGTAAAATTTCGGTGCCTGCCGAAATACTGTCAAAACCAGGAAAATTAACTAAGTTAGAATTCGATATTATAAAAACCCATGCCGAGTGCAGTTATAATATTCTAAAGAACATTGAGTTTCCCTGGCCGGTAGCAGATATAGTTTACAAACACCATGAACGATTAGACGGGAGCGGATATCCCCGTGGTCTGACAAGTGCAGACCTTGGAATTTCAGAAAGAATACTTATGGTAGCAGATGTTATTGAAGCAATGTTGTCCCACAGACCATACAGGCCTGCACTGGGAATGGATGTTGTTATAAATGAACTTGAAAAAAATAGCGGAATAAAATATGATGAAAAAGTTGTTGCCACAGCTCTTTCAATAATCACAAAAGATAAATTTAAGCTCGACGATTCAAACTTTAAAGTTGATTTTGATATTTAAACTATAATACAAAAACTAATTTAAAATTAATTTCTATGTAAATTGTGTATCCTTTGGAATGTTGGTCTTTGTTTTGGAAGTCAAAAGCAATAAGTTCAACTGTTATGTTGAAACTTCAACCGAATCGGTTCGGTATAGCATTTGTGCGCTGAATATATCGAACCATTCTGTGCTATCTGTAAAAATTCCAGGCAATAATTGGTTAAGTAAACCGAATGTGCTTGCAAGACATAATAAACCATGCATTGTCATGGTTTGATAAACTTCCTTTTTGTTTTTATTCAAAAGACTCATCAAAAATCCAGCATATTTAAGAGTGCTTTTATATACCAAGTCTTTTTTCTTGCCTGATTGTTTCAACATAGCTGCATAAGCATATAATGCATCCATATCAAGATAACTGAAAGCGTTGTTTGGATACCAGTTGCCGTTAGGTGTCTGCAGATTATAAACACAGTCTATTACCTTGTCAGGATGAGGAAAAGATTTTCTGTGATAATCATAAATCGGATATATATGGACAAAACCACCAAGAGGTTGGTAAATACCTGAAGGACAAACACCCTTTCTCCACATGCCGGTTTGATCATCAAGGTTATCACTAAGCCAGGCTATAACAGTAGTAATCCATTCATCAGTACAAGCTTTGCTCATTGAAAACATCATAGGACCGCCCCAGAAACCGCTTGACCACTGGTTTGGCCAATCTATATTTCCCAACCAATTTTCAATTTTTACAGGAGTGTCAAAGGCTTCATAAAGTTTCACTGGGAAAACCTGTTTTCCTCCAAGATACCCGAGTGCCCCTATGACCATTCCATTGCAATGAAACGGCGAATGGCGAGGAATAATATCTTTATAACGACCGTCTTTCGTATAATCATCTGCATAGGAATTAATGTGATTTATCCATGAATTTTTCAGTCCGGAATCAAGAGAAGTGGCTTTTATTCCCATTATTGGGTATGCGATTGCAACATCAAGGCTGGCATAAAGATTGGTCCGGCTTCCCGGGAGCCATCTATAACAACCCGGAGGGCCGTTTTTGTCTCTCCTTGATTCAAAGACTCCGAGAAGTTCGTTTCTGACAGTGGATAAATTGACTTTCATAATAACCCCGTAATTCAAATAGTAACTGTATTTTATACCCTGGGAGTTAAAACTCCAATGGTTTGACTGCAATAACAGACAGGAATATAATTTAAGTGTATTAAAGCTAAAGGAGGCAGTAACATGAATTGGCTGATTGGTATGGTTCTGGTAATTGCCGGTGCCTATATGCTTATCTTTATTGGTATTCTTGGAAAGGGTATTGTCGGAAGGACTAAAAGGATGGCTGAGACAATTGGTTTTGGCGCAACCAGAATCATTTATGCAGTCATCGGGGGCGTAATTTTAGCCTTTGGAATAATCGGAATAATTGACCGTAGTATATTTGGTTAATACCGGCTTTATCAAACAAGAATTAATTTGATTGCTTTTTCATGTATTTTAGATGGATGGATAAAAAACCAGTGAAAATGCAATCAACAACCACATGCACAATATCATTATTACTACAATCAAAGCATATATAGAACTTGATTTTGTATATATAATGTCTAATTACTGTAATAAAATTAAGGCGGATTATGATTTGTCTTTTTTAAATTTATCATGGAGCGATTTCTTAACACTCTTTTTATACCAATTAAGATTAAAAGTCTCAGGCAATGTAAATAATTTAATTGCATCTTCCCCAAGGTTTCTGACTTTATTTGCTTTTCTCGGCAGTACCAAATCTGCTTTGGAAATTTTTAACCCTTCAGCGGCGAAATCAACATCCAGTAATTCCATATACCGACCCGTATAATCTTTAAGTATTCCGCGGATTTCATATGTTTTCCCGTTGTGGCTGTGCTGACACACTACTTTATTGCCGATATATTTTTCAAGAAGAGGCTCATAGGTGGTATCCATTGAAGCTACACCTTCTTTACTTACATTGGTTACGTATTTTTCAGATGTTGTATATGAAGAACTTGAAGTTTTTAATTTGCCGGACAGAGCCGTAAAAATATCCATCATGGAATCGTTAATGATTTTAAAGAATATATTAATTACTCTGCCGATACGTCGGAATATATTGGGATGATATGTTTTTTTTATGACCTTGAGACGTTCTTTTTTTCGCCTGTCGTCAAGATCATTGTGATAACGAACAAAAAATCTTACATTAAGATATTCTTCCTTATACAGTATATAACTGCGTTTTATTCCGTCATCCGGATGTTCGATAATTAACTCAGAACCGGTGTTTTCTACATCCAGTCTTCCCATTATGTTCTTGCCGTCGTTGAAATAGACAGTCACCACATCGGATTTAAAGCTTTTTATACATTTGTCCTTTTTCATATGCTTAATAAAAGCAATAAGTAAAGTAGAAAAAACAATGAGTGCCACAGTTATTAAAAAACTACTGTCAAATAAGGTGGTTTTTGATTGGGTTGCGGCGGCTTCTAAAACAACCGGTTGAATAATTGATAATAAATTCATATGAATACCTTCCGGACTTTTTATGGAAACATTGTATATTCTTTGTGAGAATCCCGCAAATGATTATGAGAAGAGATTTGGAAGGAATGTGACGATTTGTGGAAATGCCAGTAATAATCCAAGACATACGAACAGCGCTATAAGGAAAGGCCATATTCCCTTGAATATGGTTTCTGTTGGAATATCCTTTGCCACTCCCTTGATGATAAACACATTCATGCCAACGGGAGGAGTAATAACACCCATGGCGACAACAAGCACTATAACAACGCCAAACCATATGGGATCGTACCCCAGTACACCGACGGCCACCGGAAAGAAAATCGGTATTGTAAGCAATATAAGAGCCAGGGCGTCAATGAAACAGCCCAGCACAAGATATATCAGCAAAATAACTATCATTATACCGAAGGGCGGTAAAGAAAGGTTTGTTGCCCAACTTGCGAGTGCAAAGGGCAGCCTGCTTATGGCTATAAAACGACCGAACACAGTTGCGCCTGCAACCATCATCATTATCATGGCTGTGGTTCGGACGGTATCCATGAGGGATTTTTTGAAGCCATCCCAATTCAATTGTTTTCCGAGCACCGTAATAATCAATATACTTGCGGCTCCAACGGCACCCGCCTCAGTGGGGGTGAACCAGCCTAATAACAAACCTCCAATGGATATAAGGAAAGTTATCATGACTTCAAAAAGCCCGTTACCCAGGGATTCAAGGCGCTCTTTCCAGGTGGATTTAGGGCCTGCGGGGCCAAGAGAAGGATTTCTCTTAACCAATATATATATTGTCAGCATATATAGAAACATCAGCAGTATGCCGGGCAAAATACCAGCCATAAAAAGTTTGCCAATTGATTGTTCGGATGAGATCCCGTAAATTATGAAAATAACGCTTGGTGGAATTAAAACGCCAAGCGCCCCTCCTGCCGCAACGCTTGCAGATGAAAGGGAATCGTCGTAATTATATGTTTTCATTTCAGGAAGTGCAATTGCACCCATTGTTGCTGCGGTAGCAGTGTTTGAACCGCAGATTGCACCGAACATGGCACATGCCGCCTGAGTGGCAATTGCCAATCCCCCCGGCTTGTGGCCTACCATCCGGTAAGCGAATTTGTAAAGATTGGTACCAACCCCCGAATAGTAGGCAATAAATCCCATCCAAACAAACATGGGAATAACACTTAATGAATACGATGAAAAGGTGGCGTATACTTCCGTAGCTGCCATGCTGAGCGAGGCTGAAGGGGCAACAATAAAACCAAACCCTAAAAGACCGACGATAAGCATGGCGAAAGATATAGGCATTTTTATCACAATAAACACCAAAAGCAGAATTATACCCAGTAAACCGATTAACTCAGGACTCATTATTGCCGTGCCTTTCCGATTGACTCTTTGATTTTAATTAAGTAAACAAGACAGAACACGGTAAAGCATACGGCCATTATGTATATAACAATATAAAATGGAAATTGTGTTGTAGGCGAAAGCTGCCTGCTCTTCAGAATAGTAGTTGCATGATCAAAAACTTTCCATGTGAAAAACGACATGAATAAAAATACGGAAATCCCAGTTATGGTGTCGATAACACCTTGTGTTTTTGGGTTGAACTTTTCCACGATGAAATCTACTGCGATATGTGCGTTTGCCAAGAGGCAATAGGACAAACCAAAGCTGATAATCAAGACTGAAATAAAACCCATAAATTCATATGTTCCGAGTATGGGGCGTCCAAATACAGTTCTGAGGATTACATTGACAACAACAAGAAGCATCGCGGCTACTATTGCTCCTCCGGCTGCCAAATTGAACATGGCGGCTGTTTTCTTAATTATAGTTTCTGTTTTTCTTATCATAATATCCGTTTCAATAGAGTCCGTTGTATTTATCCGCTAAAGATTTAACTAATGATATAACATCGGTATCAATACCTTTATTTTTTATATTTTGGGTGTATATATCATGCATTGGAGTTACTTTTTCAATCCATTTTGCTGCTTCTGCATCTGAAAGAATAATTTCTTCCATGCCCTGCTCATTAAGCGCAAAATCTATACCAGCTTCGTTTTGCATATCCCAAAGGGCGATTCCAATATTTTCATGGAATTTTTCCGTAGTTTCAATTACGGTATCCTGAAGTTTTTTCGGCATTGAATTCCACTTGTCAAGGTTCATGGTCACAAAGAACAATGTATTGTACAGAAAAGGGGTTCTTGTAAGATAATCAGTGACTTCTCCGTGTTTCCAGCCATTCAGGACTTCTACCGGTGACAGATTTCCTTTTACCACGCCCTTTGAAAGGGCTTCGTATGCCTCGGATTGAGGCATTGCAACGGGAGTTCCTCCCAGCAACTCAAGCGTTGTAGCGCTAATGCCTGTTGCACGAATTTCAACTCCCTGAAGATCATCAAGAGTCCTAATTGGAATGGTTGTGAATAAGTCGCCGGGACCTGTTGCTATAACCATAAGGAGCTTTGTATCCTGTACTTCTAAGGGATTCAGCTGTTTGATGCCATCCCAAGCAACCATGCTGGCAACCTTGGAATTTTTATAAAAAATTCCAGGCAGTTCAAATGCTTCCAATACAGGAAATTGTCCCCGGGTATATGCAAAACAGGACATTCCGATATCGGAAATGCCTTCTTTTACGCCGTTATATGTGTCGGCAGGTCTGAGAAGTGTGCCTCCTGGATAACTTGTAATTTTTACTTTGCCTTCGGTCGCAGAATTAATTTTATCAGCCCACACCTGTATAAATGCAGTTTCGGCAGGATGAGTTCCAGGGAAAAAATGCGCAAGACTGAATTCATAAGTTTCTGGAAATTCGCTGTTGCCACAGGAATAAAGAGATACCAATAGACTGAGAGTGATTATTATCACCAGAAATTTTTTCCCGATTTGGTTCATTGTATACCCCCTTTTTGAAAGTTGACAGCAGTGTATAAAAATATCGGGAGTATTTCCCGATGTTTAATTGCGGGTCCAAGCTTTCTTCCACAGAAGTATATATTCGTAGCATCCTCGTGTCAACTTTAGTACACTAAAGTGATATAACGTTGGCCAATCCACGATGGCCAATTGCTATTCAGGAGGGCGGCAGCATCATTTCGATTAAATAAATTTAAAAAAGGCAGGATTTGTGTTTAATTTAGTGTAATTTTCAATAATTTGTAATAAAATTAAAAATATTATTGTTATATGGAGCAGTGAAATGAATATTATTAATTGTTTAGTTTATAAAGCGCCCGGAAAACCAGTCTTTATTGAGATGGAGGTATCAGGACCGGGTGAAAATCAGGTAGGGATTGAGATAATTGCATCATCCTTATGCAACACATCGGAACTTCGCAGCTTTGAGGGCGGATATAAAAAGGGATACGGAGTGACTTACCCAATGAAAACCGGTGAACCGGGGCATGAGGCAGTGGGAAAAATCGTAAAAACCGGTCCCGGGACAGAAGGGTTTGCAACTGGCGATATAGTAGTTATGACCGGACACGGCGGAGAGCCTTGTCACAGATCCTATGTGAACAGATGCTGCGATGATATTGCTGTTGTTATTCCAGATAGCAGGGATATTAAAGAAGCGGCAATTCTTGAAATGTACGGGTGTGCTTATCATTGTGCAATGACTCCGCTGTCAGCCGACGATTATTACAAGAAAAAAGTGCTTGTCATGGGCATGGGTGCAATGGGACTTTGCACGGTGCAGATATTGAAAAATTTTGATACTGCTGAGATAACGGCAGTTGATCTGTCCAAAGAACGCCTTGAAGTCGCAAAAAAATCCGGTGCCGACCGGGTTATATTTCCTGAAGAAGTAAATAAAAGCGAAAATTTCGATATAGTTATTGAATGTTCGGGGAGTGTACCGGGACAGGAGACGGCATGTGAACTTG
>JAUVJE010000179.1 GCA_030592355.1 Clostridia bacterium | reverse complement strand
GCAGGATGCCAAGAAGCGGTTACTTTTTTGATTCCATCATAAGACAGGAAGACATCGATGAAGACAAACTGGATGCAAGGGATAATTTAGAAGAGTTCGGACTCTTGAATGATGAAGACCTTGCTTTGATTAAATCAGAGGTAGAGGAACTTGCCCTGGGCGGCAGGGGGGTAATGACAAATTTCGGAGGGACCGGACTTGGCGACATCGCACTTGTTCCGGCGCCAATGCTAAAGAATCCAAAGGGAATAAGAGATGTTACAGAATGGTATATCTCGACTGTTACCCGCCCCGAATATATTCGCTCTATATTTGAAAAACAGACTGAGATAGCAATTGAGAACTTAAAAAGACTCCATGGAGCAGTGGGAGACACAATAGAAGCTGCATTTATATGCGGTACTGACTTCGGAACACAGAATTCTCAGTTCTGCAGCGCGGATACATTTGATTCCCTTTACGCCCCATATTATAAAGAAATCAATGATTGGATTCATACCAATACGCAATGGAAAACATTCAAACACTCATGCGGCGCAGTTGAACCACTTCTGGATAATATTATACGAGCAGGATTTGACATAATTAATCCTGTTCAGTGTTCTGCGGCAGGAATGGATCCAGCGTATTTAAAGAAGAAGTACGGCAAAGACCTGGTGTTCTGGGGCGGTGGTGTGGATACTCAGAAAACGCTCCCGTTCGGCACGCCTGACCAGGTGAGGGAAGAAGTGAAATCCAGAATTGACATATTCTCAAAAGACGGCGGGTTCGTTTTCAATGCAATACACAATATCCAGGCAGACACACCGGTGGAAAATGTAGCGGCGATGATTGAAATCATAAAAAAAATCCAGAAATAACACAATTTCAGATACCTGGCACAGGAGTATTACAAATTACCTTATATAATAATATTTATATGAAAAGGCAAATAAAAAATGTAATACTAAATAAATTTAATTGGAATTCATTTATGTAGGAGTCTGTCATTTTGATTCTAAATCATTAATTGTAAATGATTTTAAATATTCGATTTAATTTTTTGGAAGGGAAAGGAATTAACAACAATGGCGGGGTATCAATTATCCTTTCAAACAGTGCTGATACATTTGAAGTTATGACAACAGACAGCGGTTATTTTCCCAAATTAAAATTAATGATAATTGAGTTAGAATTATAAGTGGATTATTTTAGCGATTGTAAAGGACCCAAGGATTTTTTTTTATTATCTTGGATTGGTAATAACTTTTTTATTATAAGCATTGACAAAATTGAATTACATCAGTACAATGACAACGTAGGACATTAGTGTGGTATCATTAATTTGGTGATGAGATGAATCGAATTACGATGAAAGACATTGCGGAATTATGCGGGGTTTCCGTTAAGACTGTTTCAAGAGTATTGAACAACAATCAATATGTTAAACCTGACACCCGGGAACGTATTATGAAAGTAATGCAGGATCAGGGATACCAGGTCAATTTACTTGCCCGTGGATTAAAGCAGATGAAGACTAATATTATTATTGTATTCATCGATAAGCATGAGGAAAAGTACTGGGGCATATGGCATACTCAGATGTTGCAGTATTTATTTAGGGAAGCAAAACAACATGGTTATAAAATTATTGTATCACCCTCAAGTGCCACAGGACATCTGGAAGATGAAACGGACGGGTTCCACTTACTATTGAATAGAATGGCAGATGGTGCGATTATTCTTGACAATGCTGAAAATGATATACGCATTGATTTTCTGAACAGAAACAATTTGCCATATGTATTGGTTGGTCAAACGGAAGACGTATCTGTTAGTTGGGTGGATCTGGATAATTACAACACCGGTGTTACAGGATGTAGTTATTTATTTAAAAAGGGTTATAAAAGAATAGCTTTTTTATTAGGTCAGAAACAGTATCATGTTAATATCCTGAGGGCAAATGGATTTAAAAAAATTGCTGATGAACATGGTATAGAATACACAATAGAGTATAATACCGACAGTATGGAAGCGGCATATGAAAAAACAATTGAATTACAAAGCAGCAATCCTTATGATGCATTATTTATATCAGGCGCTGAAAGAGCAATAGGGGCATACAGGGCTTTAAGCGAACTTGGACTTAGGATTCCAGAAGACACAGCGGTCCTGGGAATTGACAATATCCCAATGTGTAATTTTTTATATCCTGCCATGTCGACCATGGATCAACAGTGCGAAAGTTTTGCAAAAGCCATTATTAACATGCTGTATAGCTCTATAAATAGACTTAATATAAAAAACAAGGGCCATAAATTATTCAGTAATAAAATAATTGAAAGGGAATCAACATAGTATTATTTAATGAAAAATGACAACGTGAGACAAAAGGGAAGAGATTGAAGAATAGCGATAAAATACTTCGAATATTAAAAGAGCTTTATCAAACTGAAGCACATGAAATGTTAAATCAACTAGAAGTGATTACAAGTCGTTATGAGAAAATTCGAGGTAATGGGTGGGTTAGTGAAAAGGATTGTATGCTAATTACTTATGCGGATACAATCAGTGGAGAAGAGGCATCGCCAATCAATGAGCTGCATGAGTTTTTAAACAAATATGTTAATAGAAATATATCAGCCGTTCACTTGTTGCCCTTCTATCCGTTTTCATCAGATGATGGATTTTCAGTTATAGATTACCGGCAGGTAAATAAAGATATCGGCAGTTGGGATGACATAGTTAATCTGTCAAATGATTACGAATTGATGTTTGATGCGGTTATCAATCATATATCAAGTAAAAGCGAATGGTTTGAAAAATATAAGAATGGCGATGATTTTTATAAAAGTTTTTTTATTGAGTGTGATAATTTGCAGGATTACAGTCAGGTTGTCAGGCCGAGAGCTTTGCCTCTGTTGACAGAATTCGAAACAAAAAAAGGCAAGGTAAGCATATGGACGACATTCAGTGCCGACCAGGTCGATTTAAATTTTAAAGAACCAAAAGTAATCCTGGAAATAATGGATATTTTACTCATGTATGTGAGTAAGGGCGCAAGATATATTCGGCTGGATGCCATTGGATTCTTATGGAAAGAACTGGGCACTTCTTGCATACATTTGGACAGTACCCATAAAATAGTCAAGTTGATGAGATTGGTAATAGAAGAAATAAATGAGAACGTCATTCTTATTACTGAAACGAATACACCGCATAAAGAAAATATAAGTTATTTCGGGAATGGATATGACGAGGCACATATGGTATATCAATTCCCATTGGCGCCTCTGGTTCTTTATGCTTTTTTAAAAGAAGACAGTTCTATATTGCTGAAATGGCTTAAGGGAATTGAAAATGTATCCGATAAAACAACATTTTTTAATTTTCTAGCTTCCCATGATGGTATAGGACTCAGACCGGTTGAAGATATACTGGATCAAACACAGGTAGATATGATGGTCGGGAAAGTTCTTGAACGAGGGGGAAAAGTTTCTTACAGACACACCGGCGATGGCGGTGAAAGACCATATGAACTTAACATTAATTATATGGATGCCCTTTGCAAAGAAGATATTGACGATGATTTAAGAATTGACAAGTTCATGGCTTCGCAAGCGATACTGCTGTCTGTAATTGGCGTGCCGGGAATATATATACACAGTTTATTGGGCTCGGGAAATGATATAGAAGGCATGCTTGAATCGGGAATAAGCAGAAGGATTAATAGAGAAAAGTTATCAAAAAACGCATTATTCGAGGAGTTGGACAACCCACTTGAGCTAAGGGCAAAAATCTTAAATCGATATCTTAATTTGCTTAGAATTAGAAAAAAGCACGCTGCATTTTCGCCGACAGCGAAGCAGAATGTGTTTTTTACAGATAAACGGTTATTCGTGATTAGAAGAGAAAATGCAGAGACCAACGAAGCTGTAGATGTTTTTATCAATCTATCTAAAGAGCATGTGGAAATAAAAGGCAGGGGATATAATTTGATTTTACAGGAAGATATGACAGGTTTTTATAGTATGGCGCCGTATGAAGTGGTATGGCGTATAAATTAGATGAACATGACAGCTGAAGGCTGCAGGCTATTTGGCTGTTTTGAACATATAAATAATAAGGAGGAAGTTTTTAATGAAAAAATTCTTAGCATTTATTATGGCTCTTGTACTCATCGGTACCATGGCAGTAGGCTGTAGTAAAAAGGAGAAGGAAGTAAAGGTTGATAAAATCAAGATTACTTCAGGTTTGTGGTCAAGACCGGAGGAGCAGCAATTCATACGTGAAGAAGTTCTGCCGGCTTTTGTTGAAGCAACAGGTATAGAAGTTGAACTTGAGGTTATTGATGAAATTGACAAGTTGTTGACATCTCAAAGAGATTCAGGCACCTGGACAACGGATATTGTTATGACACACAGTGGATCAATGCCTAACTATATCAATAATGAATTTGTCAGACCTATGGACAGCCTGATAAGCAGTCTGGACATTACGGTGTTGGAAGCTTTCAATGAATCAACAAAAATGAACGGAAAGACATATTACATACCTATCTCAGCTGATGTGTACT
>JAUVJE010000031.1 GCA_030592355.1 Clostridia bacterium | reverse complement strand
TCCATTCTACGCACTAATTCCCAATAATACGGATCCTGTTTTCTCCAGTTATCATAATCATCATAACCATGGAAAGCACCTGGAACCAGATGCCCGTTTTCCAACGCATAAGGAATCAGGGTATATATCGGTACCCTGTCAGTGGCAATACCTTTCAATGTATTAAGAATTCTTTCTTTTGGTTTCATAAACCCATTATAAAGCCATACGCCGATAAAAACCTGTTTTATTGCATTACTACTGAAAAAATGACCCAATCATCCGTCGGATGATTGGGTCATTTTGAGTGATTTTTAATATATTAATTAAATGGGAATTCTACAGGGTTTAAACCATCTTTTTCTACCATGATAATACTATACCCGTCAGTGGCGTATATCCTGTTCCCAAATATATATAATCCCGATGTAAAAGAATCCGGGTTTTCATAAACTTTGGTTCTACCGCTTCCGTCAAGACTGCTTTCATAAATACTGCTGCCGGCTAGAGTATACAGCATACCATCCGATATGTTCATTGAAATAGTATAATCTGTCATCTCTACCCAAATATCTGAAACAGTTTGGTCAGTAAGCGACATTCTATGAATGCTTCTGTAGGCGGTACCGTCCAGAACATAATAAACATATCCATTATGAACGAGATAGTTATGCGAGTAGAACGGGAAAACAACAGTTGTTTCTTCATTTGTTGAAAGATTGTATTTCACCAGTCCCGGAGCTGTTCCGGCATCCGTTGCATAGAAATACAGCGCCTGCCCGTCAATTGCAAAACTGTGAGCCCTCATTGTTGTAATCTGCATTTCGCTTCCGCCGTTTATATCCATTGCGTATATCGGGCCTTGCACAAATTCTTTGGCAAAGTAGATTTTCCCATCTAAAAACTCATAATGATAAACCGAACTGTTACTTACTTTAACAGGTTCGTTTTTAAAATCATATGAGTATAGATAATAAACTCCGTTATCCCAATCATAAAGAAGGTAATAAAGCAGTCCATTGTAATACCGCAAATCTTCAGCCTGATATTCAAAGCCTTCAACCGCCTCTGGCGCCAAAGCAATATCGTCCCCGTGTTTCATCATTGTCATATAATTCATAACAGTAATGTATTCTCCGGTATAAGTTATATTTAACCCATAGTGAGAACTTGCAAAATGAGTGTTGCCTTTGCTGTCGGAACTGTTTGAAAGAACAACTTTGGCTGGTCCCGGTTCTGGAGTCGGGGTTGGTGGAAGCGTGGATGCCGGAGCCGGTGTTGGCGAAGCTGATGCGGGTGTTCCCTGTGATGCAGTCGCTGTTTGTGACTCATTGCCTGTTGATACATCAGGTTTTTCGGTTGTACCGGTGCATGATGTTAGCATAAATACTGAAATAAGTATCATAATCAATAATAAAGAAATAAGTTTTTTCATAGAAACTCCTTTCTTAGCCATTTTATCATATTAATTTACTCATGTTAATTTACATTTGATAAATAATATATTTTATGTCAATTCTGATCCTTGGTATATTATTACTCAAAGAGCTTTTTTATTGATATAATAATTTAAAGAACAATCCGGGGGTTAATCATGAAAAATAGAATGAGAATGCGCCAGGTGCATCTTGATTTTCATACTTCAGAAGCTATTGATGGCATAGGAAAAACTTTTAGCAAAAAACAGTTTCAGAAAATGCTGAAAACAGGTCATGTAAATTCCATAACTATTTTTTCAAAATGCCACCATGGATGGGCATATCATCCAAGTGAAGCTAATGAAATGCATCCCCATCTTAATTTTGATTTACTAAAGGCTCAAATAGAGGCAGCTCACGAAATAAATGTAAAAACTCCGGTTTATATCTCTGCGGGACTTGATGAAAAAATGGCTCGCAGACACCCGGAATGGTTAATTCGCGATAATAAAGACCGCACCAATTGGGTTCCTGATTTCATGACTCCAGGATATCATCAATTCTGTTTCAACACTCCTTATCTTGACTACCTGCTTGAACAGGTTCATGAAGTTCTTTTAAATTATGATGCAGATGGCATATTTCTTGATATCGTCGGAGTAAAGGAATGTTATTGCACTTACTGTGTGGATAAAATCAGAAAAGCAGGCTACGATCCCCGTGACAAAGCAAAAATGCAGGAAATATGGGAAAGCACATACGCAAACTATACAAAAAAAGTTCAGGGTGTTATAGACGAAGCAAGACCGGGAACTCCGGTTTTCCATAACGGAGGCCATATTCAGCGTGGCCGGCGTGACCTGGCTCATATGAATTCACATCTTGAACTTGAATCACTTCCCACAGGCGAATGGGGATATCAGCACTTCCCTCTTTCTGTCAGGTATGTCCAGGGACTTGGCATGCAGTATCTTGGAATGACCGGAAAATTCCACACTTGGTGGGGTGAATTCGGAGGCTTCAAGCATCCTAACGCACTACGCTGGGAAACAGCCCTGTGTCTGGCAAACGGGGCAGCATGTTCAATAGGCGACCAACTGCATCCGGAAGGACTGATGGACAAAGCTACTTACTCACTGATTGGCGCAGCATATAAAGAAGTTGAAGAAAAGGAAAATTGGTGTTTTGATGTTGATTGTATTGCGGATATAGCCCTTTTAAGCACCGAATCAGTAATAAATGATAATAGCAGCCACACAAGGGCAAGCGGCTCGGACGAGGGATGTGTAAAAATACTGCTTGAAGGCAAATATCTTTATGATGTTATTGATCTTGAAAGCGACTTCTCAAAATATAAAGTAATTATTTTACCTGACATTATTAAAATAGACAGTATGCTAAAGGCATTGCTGGATAAGTTTTTATCCAACGGCGGTAAAATCCTTGCTTCGGGCGAATCAGGATTATCTACTGTAAAAGATGCTTTTACATATGACTTAGGAGCTAATTTCATTGATGAAAGTATGTTTAATCCATCATACTTCAAACCCGGTTTTTTACTAAATTCACTGGAAAACTCCTCTTTTGTGATGTACGGCAAAGGATATCACGTGGATCTAAAAGGAGAAGAACACGGCGAATTTCAAAACTCATATTTTAACAGGGATGTTTTTACTTTCTGCTCCCATCAGCACACGCCTCCAACACTTGAACGGTTTTCACCGGGCATGACCCAGGGTAAAGATGGAATCTATATCGCATGGCAGGTTTTTAAAGATTACAACCAGTATGGCAGCTATATATTAAAGCAGATGGTAATCCACGCATTGGATGCATTGCTGGCAGAAAACAAAACACTTAAAACAAATCTTCCTTCTCAGGGTATAGTCACCCTGATGAACCAACCTTATGAGCACCGATATATTCAGCACAACCTGTATGCATCACCTGTTTTACGGGGCAAAAAAAAGAATATTGAAGTTATTGAAGATATTCTGCCTATTTATAATACAGATGTATTACTGAGACTGGATAAAAGAATCAATAACGTTTACCTTACTCCGGAGATGACTGCAATCGACTTTATACAAAATGGGAATACAGTAAAGTACACAATCGCAAAGTTTGAATGCCACCAGATGGTTGTTCTGGACTACTAAATTTCAGCAGATAATTCTGGGTGTAAAAGACGCTCTTATTACATTTTAATTATATATTCAACAGGAATTGTGCCTGATTTTATATCGATTGATATATCTCCGTTTTCAATATTAACAATTCCATAACCGGTTTCCGTGCATAAAAACACTCTTGTGCCGTCTGTTAAATATTCTTTTACGTAAAGTGTTTTATCCACAGCATCATATCTGATCCCTGTCAAACCCTCAATCAACGCGTATGAAGACATTGCACGGGCATACCAATGGCCGCACTCGTACTCGTTAAATGGATTTCTTTTTGTACCGTCATACCTGTCCCTGCAGGTTCTTACAATCTCCAGTCCCTTTTCCACCTCGCCCATCATCATAAGATGAGAAGCAACCTGATATTCAATTCCTGTCCATACTTCATCGCTGTATGGAAATGGCAGCGACGGTTTATTCCCTTTGGGCCATGAACATAATAGCAGTCCTCCTTCATCACCTAATGCAAACCCGGGTCTTTGAGGATTTACATGAGCCATCATCGATTTTTTAAAGTTATATTTATATACTGACAACAGATGGCTTTTGATTTTATCCTTATCAATTATGTCTCCCAATCCGCATAACCTTGCAAACCACACTCCTAATACTCCATCTGAAATACAACCTGTTCCATACTGGTATTTGGGGCCTTCTTTTTCCAGTAGTTTCCGGCATTGTTCATTCTCTCTTGAAACATCCATAGCTGTATCAAGTTTATTCCATTCTGTTTTTTGATAAAAATACTCTCCGTTGAATAATTCGTTTTCAATATATGTTTTCCCCTTCATATAAAGAGAATCATACTCGCTGACATCTTTGTATAATTCTTTGCCCATGAGACATGCGGCTTTTAATGCGCCAAGATAAAAAGACGAACACATGCCGTCAGCTCCCCAAAACTCTATGTCATAGGTGTTGTGGTGCGGTTCTTTCAGTACTCCTTCGCGTTTTTTATCCCATGTATTTATACAGTACTTTAAGCTTGATTCAACTTTATCCCAAAATCCGGCCATCCATTCTGTGTCGCCCTTGATGCGCCATTCCCTGTATATTTTCATAATTCCGCCCAGTTGTCCGTCTGAAGCAGCATAAAAAGCATGTCCGGCTTCCCTGATTGGCAACGATGATCTAAAAGCCTGATGTCCTTTATCATTTTGTGATTCGTTGAATTCTGTTTGTCTTAGGGTCCTTTCCAATTCCGGAAAAAGATGGCATAATGCCTGGGCATAATTCCAGACATGAGTGCAGCTGCCGTTGCAGCATCCCTCGCTGTCGCAGCACCCTTCCCAACACCACAGCCTTCCGTCTGTCTGCCTTAGGATAGTCGGTGATTTTATAATACTCAGGTTAGCTGATACGGCTTCAAGGATTTCATTGGGTAAGGAACTTTTATAAAATGTATTTTTAAAATCAAGCGATTTGGTACGAAGCATATCGAAATTGTCAGTAAAATAGCTCATTACTTCATCGATATTATTAAACTTTTCGCTATACCATGGCTTATATCCCTCCAATTTTGCTTCGCAATCACATCCTGTACCGCATTCTTCCTCATAGCCGCGGCGAAGATTGCTTTTTGGAGAATACCATGCGAATTTTAACTGTATGGTTTTTTCTTCTCCGGGTTTTAGGGTAAACGGAACATTGATTGAACCTCCGGGGCTCTTATTATATTTTTGATGGGAGTTGCTTATTATACCTGATTCTATATCTTTCCATACCATTGTCAGTTTATCGAACCACCCGCCGTCATACCAATCTGTATTAATATCAGCATCTTCATTAACGGCCGCACAAAACCAGGTTTTTACATTTAGATTGTTTTCTTTTCCCGGTTGGTGGAGTACAAATCCGTTATGATATCTGTAAACACCCGCATCGTTTATCGTAGGTGTTGTTACATTGCGTTTGTCAACCGTCAGAAAATTAAGTGCATTAAATGAATAAACCGCTTCAATATTTTCATCAGTGCTATTTACGAATTTGTATTCCAATGCCGAAACCGGCATAGAGGAATTATCAGCATCAAGCGGAAGAAACGGACTCCAACCAGTCACAGAAACATCCAATGGAATTGCATCATCATAAAAATTTATTGTCGCAAAAGGAAACCGGGCGGTAAAATTGTTTTTTTGAAAACGGGGAAGGCCATAGTTTTTACCATGAAGTCCATTTCCCCTTCCGCTCAACCCTACACCCGAACCCCCGAAAATCTTATGATATGGAACCTGCCCTTCAATTACCCTGGCAATGTTACTGTTATCTTGCCTTACAAATATTGCAGAAAAAATATTTGGTTCTAAATGTACATCCGGTGAATTTCTGATTGAAAAATTACCAAGCATTCCGCTTCCTTGTAAACAAAACATTCCTGCCCCTATGCCTCCAAGAGGGAATGCAATATGCTTCAGCTTATCTCCTGTATAGGTACTGGTATATTTTTTCATCTTTATCACCTGTATAATCTCTTAATAAACTTTTCGAAGTTGTATATTATCTGAAAAGCCATAGAATTCCCCTTTTAAACCTGTGGTAACATTATATATCTTTATTCCAAAACTTTTTCTATAAAAAATTTGATTTTGCAACAGCAGGTTTGTGTTATTTGTTTAATATTACATTACTAATTTTTTCTTGTTTGTTTATACAGTTTAATTCCGCAGGTAAAAAATACAACAAAATTCTGCCGGAATAATTGCATTGCAAGTATGCGTTTGACTTGTCTAAATCAGAAGTTTAATCTATTATTGAGTACATATCATAAAGGAACGGCGGTTTATTATGAATAGTAAATCAGAAATTTACAATCTGCTTCACGATAAAGGCCAGAGAATTACTCATCAAAAAAGCATACTCCTTGATATCCTGCTTGAAAATACTGACATAATGCTGTCTGTCAACGATATATTGGGATGTATTTCGGATAGCAGTATTGATGCCACTACCATATACCGCAATATGCAGGCTTTCACCGAATCAGGTATAACAGAAACTATGATTGACCATAAAGGATTGAATCGATATAAAATCTGCGACAGCCAGCCCCACCATCATATGATTTGTACGGACTGCGGTAAAATAATTAATTTTCCCTGTGAAACAAAATTCTGGGAACCTTATATAACTGAAAATAATTTTACAGAGACCCATCATGTTATAAAAATCTACGGCAAATGCTCTGATTGCGTAAAATAATATAAGTTACTGTTACCCCGTAAATTGACAGGGTATATTATACATGGTAATTTGTTGTTGCAAAAGATTTGCATTAAAGAGGTAATTTGTGAAAAAAACGATGCTTATACTTATAATAATCCCGATTCTTCTCATGTTGTTTTCATGTTCAGCTGCTAAGACTGACGGAAAGATAACTGTAGCCGTCGGTGTTGTACCCGAAGCAACATTTGTTGAGAAAGTTTCAGGAAATCTTGTGGATACCGTTGTTCTGGTTCCTCCGGGTCATAGTCCGGCGAATTATCAACCCTCATCCCGCGAAATGCAGGCACTGTCGGATGCTGATATTTATTTTACCCTTCGGATGCCGACGGAAGAAGCTAATATATTGCCAAAAATAAAAAATTTCAATAAGGATTTAAAGATAATTAATTTACGCGAAATAGTCAGTCAGGTCTATCCTCTTAGAATTATAGATGAACACAACCACGGGGAAGATGGCGGGGACAATGATGAACAAACCGTTGACCCGCATCTTTGGCTCTCGCCAAAACGTTCAATTATTATGATTTTGACAATTGCGGACGAATTATCACTTTTAGATCCAGCCAATAGATTATCATATCAAGAAAATGCAGCCGATTATATAAAACAAATTGAATTGCTAGATGCAGAAATTACTGTTAAAATAGATGCTCTTAAGAAAAAATCTTTCATGATATACCATGGGGCATATGGGTATTTCGCTGAGGATTATGGACTCAATATGATTTCTATAGAGGCTGCCGGAAAACAGGCTACTGCAATCGAAATACAAAGAGTTATTGAACAGGCCCTGGAAAAAGACATTAAAATAATATTCTACCAAGAAGAATTTGATGATAATCAGGCTCAGACAATTGCGGAAGAAATCGGCGGCAAAGTTATTAAGTCATCACCACTGTCAGAAAATTACCTGCAATCGATCAGAAACTTTACTGATGCCCTTATGCAACAGGAGGATTGACCTATGACCAAAGACACAATAATTCAATTCCACAATGTTCGGTTTTGCTATGATGAAGTTTGTGCAATCAATAATGTAAATTTTAACATTCTTGAAAACAGCCTGACTGCAATAATCGGGCCTAACGGCGGAGGCAAAAGCACCATATTTAAAATCTTGTCCGGACTTTTAAAACCTGACGACGGTCACTTTTCTTTAAGAAAAGGGTCCACAATAGGGTATGTATCGCAGTTTACTGATTTTGACTTGTCTTTTCCCATCACTGTATTGGAAATGGTTCTTTCCGGAACAATATGTAAAAAGGTCAAACCATTCTACAGATATAAAAAATCACACAGGGACAAAGCACGTAACGCAATTAAACGCGTAGGACTTGAAATGTATGAAGACAGAGGCATTAACCAATTATCAGGGGGCGAATTAAAAAGGGCTGTAATTGCACGTGCACTCGCTTCAGACGCAAATATTATTGTTCTTGACGAACCTGACAGCAGTCTTGATGTGGAAGCTGCTGCTGATTTGTACCGCATATTAATTAATCTTAAATCCGATAAAACGATATTAATAGCAAGCCATCATTTGGATGAGGTAATCGATATTGCTGATTCCGTTCTGTACGTAAAATCAACTGTAACAAAATTTTCTTCTACAGAAGAAGTTAAAGAAAAACTAGGGGGAGGTATAATAATATGATTGAGGCAATTCTTAATTATACCTTTATGCAAAATGCCCTGATTGCAGCGCTCCTGGCCAGTATTGTTACCGGTATTATAGGGACCATTGCAATTGAAAAAAAACTAATCAGCATGTCGGGAGGAATTGCCCACGCCTCCTTCGGTGGGATAGGTTTTGGATATCTTCTGGGATTTGAACCTATTTGGGGAGGACTGCTTTTTGCCATAGGTTCTTCTGTTTTGATATCTCGTATTTCAAAAAACTCAAAAATGAAGGCCGATACAATAACAGGTATACTTTGGTCTTTCGGTATGGCCCTTGGAATCCTATTTGTGTCGCTGGCTCCGGGATATATGCCGGATATGACAAGCTATCTGTTTGGGGATATACTTTCCGTTTCAACAAACTCAATAATTTATATGACGCTTTTCACCGCCATTATCGTTTTTGTCTTCATAATGCTCTTCAACCATCTTATTATGTATATGTTCGATGAAGAATACGCAAAGGCCCGGGGAATAAACACAAAGCTACTTGAATGGACTGTCTATATCATGATTCCAATTGGAATTATGGTGCTGATAAAAATTGTGGGAATCATACTGACAATAGCACTGATGACTATACCGGTTTCAATTGCGAAATTACTGTGCAAATCTATGAAACGCGTAATTTTAGCTTCAATACTTATAAGCGTATTGTTTTCGTTTGTCGGACTGATCATTTCATATTATGTGAACATCCCTTCCGGGGTGTGTATAATACTTCTAAGCACAGTGGTGTATCTGGCGTTGATAATAGTAAAAAGACGTATCCAAAAGAAACTTCACGCACAGCGGGTACATGGAGCCAAACAACCTTAAGCTAGCGTTTTCTCTGTATCTATTAATCAATTTCGACCAGTTCACCCAGAGTCAGCGAGTCGAAAACATTTTAATCTGTCAAACCAGGGATTTTTCGTAAATGCGGTATGTTTTAATATGCTTCATTCCAAGCTTTTCAAGAGCATTTAGTATTTTGAAATTATCTTCCAGCATATAGTTTGCTTCCATTAGAATATTTTTTTCTGCCAGATGTTTATATAAATTGATATACATGATTGCATCCAAGCCTTTGCTCTGCCAGTCAGGATGTACTGCAAGCCCAAACAATCTGTACTCTTTTAGTTTCTTTGAACCAAATAAAAGCTTATACCATCCGAATGGAAACAACTTTCCTTTTGTCTGTTTAAAAATTATATTTATATCAGGAAATCCAAGGCAGTATCCTATTGCTTTCCCCTTTACCTCGCATATCCATACTGCATCCGGATCGACTATCAACTTCAATTTTTTCAGCATATCTTCCATTACAGGAAGCTCAAGCGGGACATATCCCCAGTTATCAAGAAGAGATTCATTAGAAACATCCAATATGGCTTTCGCATCTGCTTTAATATTTTTCATTTTCATTTTTCTGAAGGTTACTTCGGGATACCTCTCTCTAAATTTATCAAAAAATCCATTGTATCTTTCGGGCAATATATACCCTTTTCTCATATCCGCTTCATACACAAGCAGGTCCTTTGCTTTTGTGTAATCACTGAAGAATTTATGATAATAAGGAGGATTCCATGGAGACATGAACATGGGTGGACTGTCGTATCCTTTATAAACGAAACCCCAGTTTTCCGCAACCGGATGAATAGGACCCCTTATAATTTCCATGCCTTTGTTTTTTGTCCAATCCTCAGCTGTTTTAACCAGCATATGTCCGGCTTCTTCATTATCTATACAATCAAAAGCTCCGAAAAATCCCATTTTAATTTTATAAAACTTATTATGATTAAAATCTATATAGGCAATTGTACGGCCGATGGATTTGTCTTCATCGTCAACCAGTATAAATAACTCAAAATCAGAATTGCTGAGAATCGGATTATTCTTGCCATAGTATGCATTTCTTTCTTCAAACCACATGGGTGGTACATAACATGGATTATTACCATACAACTTTTGCGGGAGATATACGAATTCCTTCATTTGCCTTTTTGTTTTGACTTGAATAATTTTCATATAAACCTCGTATTCCCAAATCATATTATCCTAACCAACGATTAGGCCAGATCTCCTTCTAACACTTCTTATTGTTGTGGCTCCCTTCGTCGCAGATATGGCTGTGTATATTCCCCTTTAGGGACAATTTTCATTTTTTAATAATTTTATCAGATGTAAAGATCTCTTTTTCTATAGGTAACGAAGCCGATGGCCAAACATACTGATATGACGGCAAGGGAAATTATCACATAAGTCCAGTCCAGGGTCAGCTCGTTCTTTATAAGAAGCGTATCAAAATATTTGAATGGCGTTATGTATTTCAGAAAATCCAGTTTTTCATTAAGATCAATAAAAATCGTCATGATATACGTTATCAGTATTATTGAAGCACCTATATAACCGCTCTTTTTATATTGCTTTATGGAACAGCCAAGCAGAATACCTATTGAAAGAAAAATCATCTGTGTTATGAACGTTCCAAGTATCACCAGACTGAAAAACTTCATAAAATTCTCTTCCGGTAGATATTTTTGAATACTAATTATTATGAATCCATACAAAAAAGCCAGGATTAGCGCACAGTTGACAACGGCGGCAATAAGCTTGGCAAATACTATTCTGCTTCTTCTTACAGGAAGAACCAATGTGAACTCAACTGTTTTATCCCGTTCTTCTTTTGCAATTATGGAATTGCCTTTTAAAATGGCATGGATACAAAGTACCAGCGTGAAATATGTAAACAAGAGCCCAAAGAAACCCGTCAGGGTTGTCATGTTGAAGGAATTGAACCTGAAAGCTTCCATCATCCCTTCAGGCATTGAATCCAACAAATCCACCATTTCATCGTTATTTGCAAAGGCAGAGAATTCAGTCAGATACATAGTTACAAGGACGGCAAAAACACTACACCAAATGAGTAATGATTTAATGCTTGTCCGTAGCTCCCTTAAAATAATATTCATCCCCCGCCCCCTAACTAGCCGAATGTATGTTTCTCCTGCTGTATAATATAAAACTTGACAGCATGGAAACAATAATTACAACTACACAGATATATATCATGACCGGGTCGTATTTGCCGTTTATTATAAGTGTATTCGGTTCGAAGTATTTAAACGGTGTAATGTACCCAAGGGTATTTTCACCTATTATGCTGCCGATTGTACTGATTATGTACAGCCCGAATGCTAATGCCATTGAAAAAGACAAAACGCTTCTGATTTTCTTAACCGATACCGATATAACCATTCCGACTCCAAGGAAAAAAAGTTGAAACAGGATGAGGACCGACAGTAACTTCACAAATAAAGCAGGGTCGTACTCCTTGCCGTTGCGAAACGCTTCAATCCATAGGAAAGTGCTTCCCCAGACCGACGCGTTGGTAATAACCAATGCCGTTATGGCAGATAATAATTTTGAGAAAAATATTTTGCTTCTTTTAACCGGTTTGGTTAGTAGAAAATCAGCGGTCAATTCGCGCTCTTCAACTGACAAAATTGAAAAGCCATAGTTTGACGCCTGTATTGCCAGGCAAATCTGGGTAAAAAGCATCGACATGGTAAAATACCCTGCAACTGTCCCCAAATCCACTCCGATCATGCCAAATGCCTTAAGCATTTCTTCTGGATAATTTTCCATCACCAATACTAGCATTGATGCGTCTTTTGATATGCTGGGGTAAAATGACATGAACATCAAAATCAGCAGAAATATAGAAACTGACCATAAAAGGGCTGATTTTAATTTATTCTTAACTTCTCTGGTATAAATATTCATCATAACCCCCTTACTGGTAATAATGCATGAAGATTTCCTCAAGCGTGGGTTCTTCGATATTAACATCATTAATTTTGTTTTTCGAAATCAATCCGATAAGATCATTTATATCACCCTTGTACAGAAAACGGATTTCACCGTCAATAATCTCAAGATTACTGACTCCCGGGAATTTTGTAGCATCGCCGGCATTTTTCCCCGTCCGGATAAAAACCTTCTTGTATGTATCATTAAGAAGGCTTTTTATTTTTTCGGTTTTTATAATATTGCCTTCTTTTATGATTGCCACCCTGCTGCACAGTTTTTGTACTTCACCCAGAATGTGTGATGAGAAAAAGACAGTCGCGCCTTTTTTGTTTTCTTCTAAAATCAAGTCGAAAAATTTATGCTGCATCAGAGGATCCAGCCCGCTGGTAGGCTCATCCATCATTATCAATTTGGGTTGATGCAGAAGTCCTTGTACAATTCCCACTTTTTTCTTATTTCCATATGATAATTCATCTATTTTACGATTGAGGTCCAACTCCATTATGTCAGCTAACTCTTTAATTCTTTTTGTATGGTTCCCTTTATAAAAACTAGCTGAATACTTTAATAAGTCCTTTACTTTCATCCTGTCATAATAAAAAACCTCAGATGGCAGATATCCAATGTCGTTTCTGATTTCGTGCCCAAATTTAATGCAGTCCTTACCAAAAATCAATGCCTGGCCCGATGTCGGATAAATCAACGATAGCATTAATCTGATGGTAGTAGACTTACCGGCTCCATTCGGACCGACGAACCCAAAAATTTCCCCCTCTTCAACAGAAAGGGAAACATCTTCGATGCCACGGTTTTTACCATAAAATTTTGTAAGATTAGAAATTTCAATAACTTTCATATCACTACCCCAATTTTTGAATTCTTATTCTATTCAATTATACATTGATTTGCCATTACATCCATACTATTTTTTCAACATCATGCCAATGCCTTTTAAAAACTTGCCGTTAAGAATACTCACAAATCCCTCTGTAAAGTATTTTGGCATTCTGTCTCCACCCAGTATGCCGATTGCCCTGATAGGCATTTCATTAAGCATAGCTTCTATCATAAGCCTTCCGGATTCAGCGTCGTAGTCAGCCTCGCCAATCATTTTATCTATCTGCCTCTTCATCACTCCAAGCATCATCCTGCCTGCGAATTTATGAGTCGTTTCGCCCAGCATAGAATTAACTGTAATCGGTGCGCTGGATTTGTTTTCCCTTTCAGGAAGTTCTTTCCCGTATACGGCCTTGAATTGTTCTTCTTCAATTTTAAAAATACCGTCAATCAAAGAATAATAACCGGGCGCTGATTCATTATAATCCGGAACGACCGCCTTTGTATTGCTCTCAACTGATAAAATGTATTCAAGTCGTATATCCCTGCTCGATGCACCTATTTGTACCATATAATTCCCTTTTTCAATATGCCATCCGGGAATATTGATATTATAAAAGGCAAATGACCTGTCGTTGAGTTTAAAATATACTTTCTTTGATTCTCCGGGTTCCAGATGAACTTTTCCGAAATCTTTAAGTTCCTTAACCGCTTTATAAATTGTTGAACCAGGACTTTTTACATATAACTGAACAACTTCAGCTCCGGCAACCGCTCCTTCGTTTTTGACTAAAATCGAAACTTTATAATCATAGCCACCTTTGCAGACAATATTAATATCCGAGTATTCAAATGATGTATAACTTAAACCATAGCCAAAGGGGAATAAAACATCTTTTCTTGCTTTGTCATAATATCTGTATCCTACATAGATGCTCTCCCTGTATTCAACGGATTTCTTGAATCCGGGGAAATAGTTGTAGGCTGGTGTATCCTCTAATTTTACAGGAAAGGTTTCAGCGATTTTACCCGAAGGATTTACGTCTCCGTATAAGAGATCAACAACCGCTCCGCCTCCTGCCTGTCCTCCCAGATAACATTCCAGCACACCCTTTGCATCATCAAGCCATGGCATTTCAACAGGTGCGCCGTTCATCAATATGACTATGATATTCGGATTCACCAAGGCCACTTCCTCTATCAGTTCAATATGAGAACCGGGAATACTAAGATGTGCCCTGTCAAAACCCTCTGATTCATAGTTGTCGGTTAGTCCGGCGACAATCACTACCTTTTCATTGTTCCCGGCCGCTTTTTTTGCTTCTAAAATCAAATCCGTATATGCTTTATCAGATTTCACATTGTAGCCGGCGCTATACTCATACTCCAGACCGGCTTCATCAAGGGCTTCACAGATGCCCTCCGTCCTGAGCGGATTTATTCGCGATGAACCGGCTCCCTGATATCTTGGCTTTTTCGCAAATTCCCCGATTACTGTGATTTTCTTGTTTTTATCCAGGGGCAGTATGTTGTCGTTTTTTAAGAGAATGGCAGATTGTCCTGCAATTTTTCTTGCCAGTTTATGATGCTCATCCCTGTTGTACTTGAATTCTGGGTGTCTATTATCCTGACTTTTTAGAATTAATTCTAAAATTCCGGCTACGGCTTTATCCAATACTCCAATAGATAAGCTTCCTTCATTAATTGCATTCACGATTTTTTCGTCATTCTTACCTTGGCTCGAAGGCATTTCAAGTTCCAGACCGGCTTTGATTCCTTCCACACGGTCATTGCATGCACCCCAGTCGGTTACCACCAGCCCCGTGTGACCCCATTCTTCTTTCAGTATATCCGTAAGAATACGTCTATTGTCACTGAGATATGTGCCATCTACTTTGTTGTATGAACACATTACTGTCCATGGCTGCGCTTTTTTCACCGCTGTCTCAAAACCTGCAAGATAGATTTCTCTTTGTGTTCTTTCATCAACAACAGCATCTATTGTCATCCTCCGTTCTTCTTGATTATTCATCGCATAATGCTTCAAGGAAGTGCCGATTCCCTTAGATTGAACCCCGTTTATAAGAGCGGCAGCCATATTCCCCGTATGACAGGGATCCTCTGATATGTATTCAAAATTCCTGCCACATAAAG
>JAUVJE010000112.1 GCA_030592355.1 Clostridia bacterium | reverse complement strand
TTGTCAACCAACAGTCCTTCATAATCCATCCCCGAAAGTTCGGCTTTAAGTAATACTTTTACATTATGGCTGTCATACCTGTAAGAAAATATATTGAATATTTCAGGTTCCGGACTAATTTCTTTCAGATACCTATAAAGCTTGGTGGTTTCTTCCCTGAGCATTTCTTCATAATCACCGCTCTCAGGGTAGCCTGCTTCATGCAATACCCTTACAGCACCCGAAACTCTGTCGGAGTCGAGCATGCGCTCAATTCTGCTACGCGATAACATATTCAGTTCTGCGACACGCACCCTTGCAACAGAGTACGTATATCTCGTTTCAGGTAACACAATTACTCGCTTTCAAATATCAAGCCGACTACGTCGGTTTCCAATTTTTCCCGTTCCAGGCGGATTATTGATTCCATGGTTAAATTCGTCTGTATGTTGCCGTTCTTAACAACAAGTCCACCTGCTGATAGAACTGATTCATCCGATACAACAACCATCATATCAGGGGATTTCGCCTTGAGCATCTTTAATAGTTTCATACCTATTGTATTTTTATCCCTGTTATTCAGAATCAGCTCATTTTCACCTTTTTTCAGCACAGGTAAGGCAAGACCTGCCAAAAATTCAATATAATCCTTTTCAGGAAGCCCCGTCATTTCAGTTATAACCTTTTCAAAGACCAGATTAACCGCATCCTGCCTGGCAGCAAGTTTCTTCTTCCTGCCTTCAAGCATGACGTTGGCAATTACTCTTTTTGCAGCTTCATCGCCTTCTTCGGCAGCTTTAATCCGCTCAGCCTCCATGGTTCTGTTAAATCGCTTCTTAAGACCGGCTTCTGCCTTTTTAGCGGTTTCCCTGGCATAATCAACCCTGTTTTCAGCCTGGAGTTTTGCCTGGTCGAGTATTTTGGCTGTTATTCTATCAATCCCCGACATAATTCCTATACCCTGCCGATCATCAGTATGGAAATGAGCAATGCAAAAATAGCAAATAACTCAACCATAAGCGTCAGAATTATACCTTTGACCAGATCGCTGGAACGTTTCGCAATTATACCTATGCTCGCTGCTCCTACCCTGCCTTGGTATACTCCCGAAAAAAGTCCGACTATACCTATAGGTAATCCTGCTATCAGCAGAGTAAGGCCTTTAGCTGTCGAAATCACTGTTCCCGGGTCGCCCATAGCAGCCATTATCATAAAAGCTATTACAAACCCATATATGCCCTGCGTGCTTGGAAGAGCCTCAAGAATCATTACCGAAACAAATTTATCGCTATCTTCCGCAACCACTCCGCTGGCTGCCTCACCGGCTATTGAAACGCCTTTTGCCGAACCTGCGCCAGCAAGCAAAAACGCCAACGCCGCTCCTAAAATAGCAAAGAAATTTCCATCAAACATTATGTGCCTCCTAATCCTTTATCCTTATATATTTTGTATTTCTTCTAAAAGGCCGGAAGGGTTTTCCCCCGCCCTCAAAAAACTTATCAAAAAATTCTATGTACTGCAATCTACTGGAATGCACATATGCTCCCAGCGAATTCAGCGCAAAATTAATTCCATGCCCTACGGTAAATACCAGTATGAATACTATAACACCAATTATAGTAAATCCCCCCTGGGCTCCCATCTCATTGACTATGCTCGCTATTACAGATGTCGCCAAGCCAAGAGCAAGCAACCTTGAGTAAGATAATATATCACTCATGAACTGTATTAGCTTATATAGGGCGGCAAATCCTCCGATTATCTTTCCAAATATATTCTTGCTTTTTCTTCCCTGGGTAAGAAACAACATTGCCCCGCCGATTAATAATATATTCATGCCATATGGATTTAAAATATTGGCTAATTCCATATTTATTCCCGGAACCATTGGCATAACCAGAAAAATAGCGCCTGTGAAAAAGACATACCATGAAACCACGTCAAACAGTACTGCGAAGTACTTTTTCTGTTTTATCAAATTCGCCGCCTTCAACCCCAGTCCCACATAAATATGAATGATTCCAAAAAACAGCGACCACATGAGCATATACTCCGGTTCTAAAACAGGTTGGAACCACAAAGACAGGTTCATATTCAAGTCGCCGGCCAAAACCGGTATCAGGTTGCCGAACCAGCTGCCGAACAGCGCTCCCCAGAACATAGTTGCAATGCCTGCAAGCATCATCATTTTCATAAAACGCTTCATCGTATCTTCTACATTTACAAAGAAATATACAATTCCACTTGCAAGGGCCATTACCAAACCGTATCCTGCATCTGAAAGCATCAACCCAAAAAACAATAGGAAAAATGGAGCCATGACCGGGTTCGGGTCAACCGACTGATATGAAGGCAAAGAATACATTGCTGTAATATCCTGCACCGAATCTCCCACAAATCCATTTTGCACCATGACCGGAATCTCTTCGTCCTCCAGCGGTTCCCGGACAAAAACGTCCACAATCCACTTTTCCGTAAGCTCCTTTTCTAATTTTTCTTCGAATGGAGCCGGAATCCAGCCTTCAAGGAAAAATATTCTTTTGCCTGAGGCCACCTCTCCTTCGGTTACTGATATTTCCCGTCTGATCGAATAATAGTCGAATACCGTTTCTATGTTATCCAGATTTTGAGACATTTCCCTCAACTTGTCTTCTATAGCATTAATTTCAGCTTCTTTGATACTGATTCCATCTTGAAGCTTTTCAATATTTTCTTCTACGCTGCCTTCGTATCCTGAAAAAGACATAACGGCAAGTCCATTGCGTTTTAATATTAACATCGAAGGAGACTCATCATCGGCATGCATGTATACGGTAAGATAAGACTGGTCGCTGTCGCGTCCGGTCATTTCCAATTCACAGGCAAGTTTTTCCATTTCGATTTTTTCACGTATTGATGTAACATCCGCCGCCGCGGGAAGCATTCCGTTTATTACTATGGTATTTCGCGTTGTCTCGGTCTCCAACGGTATTGAAAGCGCTGACCAAGAATTTAGGGTTGTTATGGAATTAGTATCTCTGTTAATCCCGGATCTGGTTGTATCCAATTCATCCTTTACGCCGCATATCTCCCGGGCAATTGCCAGAATATCATGTCTTTTCAGCACAACGCCCATATAGTCATGATGATTTATATCTTTTCTGACTTTAAATACAGGTTTCTTTCTTTCATCATATGGCTTTAGTACGGATATCGCGGTTTCTAGAACATGAAGCTTTTTGTCAAGCTCAGCAATATCATCTTTTTTTAATTCTTTTGAGAAAATACCACTAACTTCTTCATCAATTTTGGCATCTACAATATCTACGGCTCCAATTTCCATAAGCCGTGATAGAATTCTGTGCCGATCGTCGTGAAGACCCACCAACGTTAGCTTTTTCATGCCAACTATTGCCACTTGCCGCTCCCTATCTTATCAACTACAAAAGCTACGGCTTTGTCAATATTAACCGATGCCCTATCTCTGATTTTACCGCATTCTGAAATAAATGACGCTTCGAGTTCAGCAACCTTTTTATCAGCATTTTTGATCTTCTTATTTATTATTTCTTCGATTTCGCGGTCCAGAAGTTCTTCATACCCAACTCTCGTCTTTTTGATTTCATCTGCTGATTTTTCCGATATTTCTCTTGAAAGCCTATTGCTGTCAGCTATGATTTCATCCGCTCTTTTCTCAGCTTCTATTATTTTCTGCAAAGCAGCTTTTTCCATTCCAAATCACCTTAATAATTATTTATTGCCATACCAGTATATTTTACTGTATAACACTCTCTTTTTCAACAATTCCAATACATATGCAGATTATTATTTAAAATATGTGCTTTTTTGATTTATATTCTGCATTAATATAGAATATTGTTATAAATCATTTGGAGGTTTTATTTATGTGGCCCATAAATCTGATGTTCTTTCTTTTCCCTGCAATAGTAATTATACTTGTTTTTTTCCTTCTGCCATACATTGGCAAAAAACACGAACCCTTCGGTGTTAAAACCAAGTCTGTTCTGCCAAATGAAATATTTATTGAAGTTATGAAGGTTTACCAACGGAAGCTTTTTTTATTTTCAATACCGCTGACGATTGCCGTCTCTGTTGCCAATATGTACATTTTAAGCACATTCATTGGGTCCTTTTTGCTCGGAGCGTTTATTCTTTTACTTGCAGGAATAAATTTTCTTTTCTTCATGCAGGGATATAAGGTTATAAAAGCTGCATTGACGACCTCTCCAGATGTCGCTCTCGCAGAAGAAATTAAAGACATTGGGAAAAATGAATTGCCAAAATGGTAGAAAACTATTGCATCTGTATGGTTTTTATGTATAATATTTAATATAATTTGATAGGGCAATGGTGCTTAAAAAGTATTTGGGACAATGGCGTTCACTTAAAGTGGACGCCTTTTTTGTTTTTAATACAAGGCAGGCGCACAGGGGGAAAAATTTTAAGGAGGAAAGACAATTATGAGCTATTTGTCAACAATCTTCGGATCGAACGTATTTAATGATTCCGTAATGAGGGAAAGACTTCCGAAGGAGACTTACAAAACATTCAAGAAGACTCTCGCAGAAGGAAGAGCCATGGACACTGCAGTTGCAGAAGTCGTGGCGGGAGCGATGAAAGACTGGGCCATAGAAAAAGAGGCCACGCACTTTACTCATTGGTTCCAGCCGATGACGGGAATTACCGCTGAAAAACATGATTCTTTCATTTCACCAACTGATGACGGAAAAGTAATTCTTGAATTTTCAGGGAAAGAATTATTTAAAGGAGAACCTGATGCTTCCTCCTTTCCGAACGGCGGACTCAGAGCCACATTTGAGGCAAGGGGCTATACCGCATGGGACTGCACCTCTCCTGCATTTGTTAAAGACGGGGTTTTATGTATTCCGACGGCTTTTTGTTCATATAACGGCGAAGCACTTGATAAAAAGACCCCACTGCTACGTTCGATGGAAGTTATTTCAGAACAAGCTATGAGAGTATTGAAGGCTTTCGGGAATACAACCTCAAAGAAAGTTGTCTCCTCCGTAGGACCTGAACAGGAATACTTTTTAATTGATAAGGCATTGTATGAAAAAAGAATCGACTTAATGTTTACAGGCCGCACTCTTTTTGGTGCAATGCCGCCTAAAGGACAGGAACTGGACGATCATTACTTTGGCACATTAAAAGAGCGTGTTTCTAATTTTATGAAAGAATTAAATGATGAATTGTGGAAATTAGGTATTTCTGCTAAAACACAGCATAACGAAGTGGCACCTGCACAGCATGAATTAGCCCCAATATATTCAACTACAAATATAGCTACCGATCATAATCAACTAATTATGGAAATGATGAAAAAAGTCGCCCTAAGACATAACCTGGTTTGCCTATTGCACGAAAAACCATTTGCCGGCGTTAACGGTTCAGGCAAACATAATAATTGGTCGTTAGGAACTGATGATGGTGTAAACCTGCTTGAACCCGGGAAAACACCTCATGAAAATGCTCAGTTCCTGGTATTCCTGGCAGCCACTATTAAAGCAGTTGATAAGTATTCTGAGTTACTAAGACTGTCTGCGGCTGTTCCGGGCAATGACCATAGATTAGGCGCTAACGAAGCCCCTCCTGCCATTGTCTCAATTTTTTTGGGAGCTCAGTTATCCAATATCTTAAACGCTATTGAAAATGGCACTCCACTGGAAAGCGGCAATAAGGAGCCAATGACTATTGGCGTTACCGCACTGCCGCCGCTGCCTAAAGATTCAACGGACAGAAACAGGACCTCACCTTTTGCTTTTACCGGAAACAAATTCGAATTCAGGATGACACCATCATCCGGTTCAATCGCCGGTCCCAATTTTATTCTAAACACCACCGTCGCTGATACATTATCTGAAATTGCCGACATATTGGAATCAGCCGATGATCTTGATAAAGCCGTTCAGTCACTAATTAAAGACATCATGAAAAATCATAAAAGAATTATCTTTGACGGTAACAACTATTCACCTGAATGGATTGAAGAAGCCCAAAAAAGAGGATTGTCAAATATTAAGAATATGGTTGATTCAGTAAAAACTTACATAGACGATAAAAACATTGCCGTATTAGACAAGTTCAATGTATTATCCCCAAAAGAAATTCATGCACGATATGAAATTCAACTGGAATCCTATGCTAAAACAATTAACATTGAAGGGGTAACCACATTAAGTATGGCTAAAACTGAAATACTGCCGGTTACAATTGGATTTGCCACATCGTTGGCAAAATCAATAACAGCAATCAAGGCGACAGGTCTTTCAGCTGACACATCAGCTCAGGAAACATTATTAATCAAGGTATCTGACTTAAATGGCAAACTGAGCAAGTCAATCACTACGCTTGAAGAAAAAATTGCCTATGCCCAGAATGCCTCAGAAAATGTACTGGTACAGGCTGAGCTATACAGGGATGAAGTTTTCACCGCAATGAATGATGTCAGATGCCATGCAGACCAGCTCGAAGTATTATGCGACAAAAAATTATGGCCAGTCCCTACATATGCAGATTTACTTTTCAGAGTATAACCTGACGGGCTAATTTGGTTTCACCGTCTTGTAATAACGCTATTACAACCACTGGATTTGATGCATATAACGGCCTATGCATACAAAATGCCGTTACATACATCATGCTCCGCAGGATGCACACGATTTTACAAAGGAAATTTACAGAGCATGGGTAAAATCGGCGCATTAATGTCATATGAGTTATTACATTAGATGTAAGCCAACCAGTGGTTTTTCATAACGACATACTAGACTTACTTCGTTCGGTGTGGCATATGGCTCAATTACGTATTCAACATACGCAAACGAAAACCATGGTCGTATCAAACCAGAGTAAGTCAGGTATATCTTTATGAAAACACCGGATGGATTTTGTCCGTATCCGGCGGTTTAATTATATATGCTTTGCGGTCTTTGTTCGCTCCAAAATGATAATCTTCACTCATTTCAAACCTAATGCGTGAAATTATCATTCATGTCGTCGCTGACGTTCCTCGATTGCTGTGCAATCTGCGGTACGTCAGTAATTAACCCATCAAATCGCTTTCTTCTCTATTGATTCGCTCTATTTCCTTTTGAGCGGCTTCTATGACAAGATCGTCGGGGTTTTCCATAATAGGTTCAGCTTTTGCTCCACCTGTCATCTCTTGATAGAACACAGCCCTATTGGTCAGAAAATATGAGGCAAGCCACAAGTATCCTATGCCGCATGTTAAAAGACTCAAAAACCACCAACCTATTAAACTTAAGTCGAGAAGAAATAATTTTCCTTTCCAACCGCTCATCATTTCCTTGCTTTTTGAAATAGCCGTCAGTGCATCCATTCCCGGATTATCCATTAAGATATATTCGGTCATACTGTATGCATATGTTTTAATTATTCCGGGTATTATAAACAGCAAGGTCCAGAGAAAAATCAAAAGTTTTTTTAGAAACATTACTGCGACAACTCTTCCATAATCTTTGAAGCCTTTAAACAGATTTTCAAAAACAATCTTCCCTTCGCGACAAAGCTGCAGATAGGTAATGACAAATCCATAATTCAATACATTAACAACTAATATTGTATATACAATGGACATTAAAGACAATATAGTAGCTACTACAAGTAAAGCACCGGAAACATAACTCCCGTCACTATTTGTAAAGCTCCCGCTGATAGAACCGCTTATTCCAGATATCAGGAAAATAACAAGCACCACCAGAACCGCCTGTCCCCAATTGCCACTGAGAATCCTCCTTGATTCAGCCCTTATTTCGTAATTCTCCTTTGATATTGAATACTCGCTCATTTCACATCTCCATTCCCTTGGCCAATGCGGCCATTTCATCAGGTATCAGCCGATGAAGCTCCGGTTTTAAAACCTCGTATAATGCTTTTTCAACAGTTTCAGGTTTGAATATCTTTGTTTCTTTAATTAGTTTACCAATCATTATCAGCATTGCATAGGCTTTATGTCCCATTTCTCCTGCCATTTTCGCTGCATCGATAGGAAAAATCTGTTTTTTTGATGATTTTATTTTATCTTCGCCCACCAATGACATATCGGCAAGTATAAATCCTGTGT
>JAUVJE010000165.1 GCA_030592355.1 Clostridia bacterium | reverse complement strand
GCATAAGAATCCACATTATTTCCCAAAGCTTTGATTTCGTTTTTAAGCAATATCCAGTCCGGTTCAGAAACAATATTGCCCTTAAGGTCGTGCCCTCCTTCAAGAAAAATAATATCATTAACTGAAGGAAGTCCGTATTCGATACCATATGATTCTGCTACAGTCCTGTCGCAGCCGATGAGAATGAGTTTGGCCCTGCCGCCCTTTCCTTCAATACACGCGTTTGTAGCAAGTGTGGTAGATAAAGAAATTGCGCTGACCTCTTTTAATAGTTCTGCATTGAGTTCATCCAGGGTATTCCCTATACACCCTATCAAGTTTTCTTTCATTGTAATTGATTTTGCCGAATCTAGTATTTTTTCAGAATTAAAATCATATATAACAGCATCTGTATAAGTTCCGCCTGTATCTATTCCAAGTCCCAAAGACATATGTTCACCTCATTGATTTTACTAAAAGTCATTATACTCCCAAATACTTGGAATTTACCGGACTGATTTCCTTTATATTTCACAAATCATATCATTAATGATGTAAATATCAATATTATCAGACCACTAATAGACGACAGCATCAAAAATCCGGTATCCGGTTGGCAATAAGCGCTTTCAAATCACCTTAGTATTTAGTAATAAGAATGGTTGAATTTCGTAAAATCGGGCCAGTACCTAAAAATAGCCCTGCCCTCTAAACTTTCTAATTCCACAAATCCAAACCTCCGGCTGTCTTCGCTATTTTCTCTGTTGTCGCCCATAACAAAAACCGTTCCCTCCGGAACTACTATTTTTCCCGTTGTAAAAAAAGGCCGGGTCTTGCCCTTAACATAATCTTCATTTAGCAATAAATAGTTTATATAAATTTCACCGTTTTTTATTTCAATTATATCTCCCGGTAGCCCGATAACCCTCTTTATCAGTCTGTTGTCCCTTACATCCGTTGAAAATCGCAGAAAAAGATCCTCTGACGTAATTCTCAGGCGTTCAAAAAAACCATTTACAGTTTCTTGTTTGAGAAAAATAACTATATCTCCTCTATCCGGTATGTCTTTTCTATATGCAACCTTAGAAATGAACAACTTATCTCCGTCGACTAATGTATTCTGCATTGATACATTGTTGACCTGCGCTATGCTGAACGTTTCGCTGTTCATAATCAATCCAAGGAACATAGCTGCAAAAAAGACAACTGTTATGGCAATAATTTCTCCAAATTTCAATTGTGTCTTTAGTGTAATATTTCTATTTTTCATATTTCATCCTTAAGTGCATCTTTTGGGAACATCAGTATTTGTAAAATTTATTTTTGCAAATTTATTTTTTTCTATTATATCCTATTTTACTGAAATGAAGAAAATTAGCAATTTTCACTGTATGCCGAAATTTTCTATTGACAAATATCCGACGTATTATATTATAAGCATATAAGAATATTCTTATATTATTATGGAGGTTTATTATGAATATTGAAATGCTTGAAACGAAAATATACAAGGCCCTTGCTCATCCAACAAGACTGGAACTGATTAAAAAACTTTCAAAAAACAACCGCTGTGTTTGCGAACTTTTCGATGAATCTGAATCTTCCCAACCTAATATATCCCAGCATTTAAAAATATTAAGAGACGCAGACATCGTAAGTTATAAAAAAGAATCCAATAAATTAATTTATAGTGTCAAGCACCCCGAAGTGCTGGAAATCATTCACCTTGCACGTAAAATAATTGAAGCCGAAATAAACGATTTGATGGAGAAATAAAATATGTTCGTGTGGTTGGATAGATTAGTAACCCTTCTCGTAGAAAATGTTTTTGGAGTCTCCATTGAAACTCATCTTGGCGAAAGTCTGCACTTTTTCTTTTTCGATACTATTAAAATAATTGCGCTTTTGATAATAATGATTTTTTCAATATCCTTTATCCGGAGTTTTTTCCCTCCCGAAAAAACAAAAAAGACATTATCGCGGTTTAAAGGTATAAAAGGTAATTTCATGGCTTCTCTCCTTGGGATAGTAACTCCTTTCTGCTCGTGCTCTTCTGTGCCGATTTTTATAGGCTTCGTGGAAGGCGGCGTTCCCCTCGGATTGACTTTTTCTTTCCTTATTACATCTCCCATTGTCAACGAAGCGGCATTCGCCATACTTCTGGCGGCTTTCGGATGGAAAATCGCCTTAATTTATGTTGTGACAGGCGTTATTGTCGGTGTTACAGGCGGACTTGTCATAGACTGGCTTAAAATGGAAAAATATGTAGAGGAATATGTATATAAAATTCAGGCGATTAATGCGGAACCAGAGGAAATGATATTTAAAAAACGCATAGCCTTTGCCTGGCAGAACACATCATCAATTATAAAAAAAATATGGATATTCCTGCTTATAGGGATTGGTATCGGAGCTGCAATTCACGGATGGGTGCCAACTGATTTTCTGGCTAAATATGCAGGGCCGGGTAATCCTTTTGCAGTAATAATCGGGGTTATTGCAGGAATTCCTCTATATTCCAACGCACTTGGTACAATTCCAATAGCAGAAGCGCTTATAGGCAAAGGTGTGGGTATTGGCACGGCGTTGTCTTTCATGATGGCGGTAACCGCTCTTTCCCTTCCGGAAATGATTCTATTAAGAAAAGTAATAAAACCAAAATTAATTGCTGCATTCGTTTTAATAACAGGTTTGGGTATAATTCTGACAGGCTATTTGTTCAACTTGATAGGCCACTTTATTATATGATTATTAAACTAACTTTCATCCACGCATCCCTGGGATGTATGGATGGTAACAGAAAGGAAACGCTATGGAAATTAAAATTTTAGGCGGAGGGTGTAAAAACTGCAACACTCTTGAAAAAAACACAAAATCAGCTTTGGCAAAACTAGGGATAACTGATAAAATCGAAAAAGTCACCGACATATCGCAAATAACAGCTCTTGGTGTAATGAGAACCCCTACTCTGATGGTAGATGGAAAAGCAATAATTACAGGACGGGTGGCTAAAACAAAGGAAATTACCAAGCTACTGGGTTAACCAGTACCCTTTCTTTTATATGCCCAATAAATCAAGGTGTCTGCCTATATGCTTCTTAAGAAAATCATAATATGTTTCTTCATATGTATGAAGGGTTGCGAAAAATTCTTCTCTAAAAATGTATCTTCCCCCACTGTCCTTATCACATAAAAGATACCCGTAAGTTATATGAAGCGCCTGCCTTGATTCTTCCTTTTCAAGCAATTCCGGTAGATTCCCGTCTGAGTACTTCTCTATATTTTGAACCATTTCCCGTTCTGTGAAAATATGATAGAATTTTTTTGCGTCAGGCAGCCTTTTTATCGCATATTTGTACATTCGTCTGAAAAGACCGGGATTTTCCAAAGCAACCACTCTTAAAGCTTCAAGCCAGTTTGTACCGGCGGTTTTTAAATGAACACTGCCATGGGTTTTATCTCCGATAATTGGAAATACACTGAATTTATCACTGCCTGAATGTACGCTTATCCGGTATCCGAAGTATTCTGCGATTTTACTGTGTAATTCAAACTCATTTGCAAATTGCCCGGTATCTCCTTTATAATCAATACCTTTTTGAAATTCGCCGCAGAATCTAGGGGCCATATTTTTTATCTTAACTCCTCCGCCCTGCAATTCAGCGGCAATTATATAGTGGGCTTTGACCGATGTAGGCGTTAGTGTTTCATCAATGGAAATTTCAAAGTCTACCGCTCTGTCATAATCCCTGATTGCGGTCTTATATATGCTTTCAGCAAAATCAATTGCATCGGAATATATCAGAACAGCCGATGCAAGTTCCCGTATATTAATGGACAACTCGTAATCACCGAATTTTAATGTTCTGTTTAAATATTTTCTTTCCCAATAGGCCATCACGGATTCATCAATTAATTCATATTGATCCATCAGTTCCTCAGGGGAAAGCCCCTCTATACTGTTATCAATATACTCTGAACAATCCAATGTTATCATTGTAAATCCGCATTTTAGGGCCATTCTAACTTCTTCTTCGGTTTTCAAATGGTCGCCGTCGGCTCCGTAACCCTTTTTGTATCCTTCCTGAAACACCGCCCACACTGCAGCAGCAAGAACATCATCGTATGTCCTGCCCGTAAGATTCAATTCTCTTATGGATTGCTGGGCCAACACAGGAAACACAGCTTTACCCTTAATTAATCTCAAATGACCTGCCGATGCCAACCCCAGTCTGTCGCCAAGGCCGATTGAAGCCGGATTTTCTCCCACGGTCACAGGTTCGGTATATGGAAAAATGTTTCTGATAAGGCTGCTATTGTGATTTGATAAAGGGCATTTTTTAACAATATTCCCGGATATATTAAATTTATCTCCTTCAAATAAATCAAATACACTCCCTCCGGAAACTATAAGGAATTTTTCTCTTTTATCCCGGGCCATGAAGCATCTGAATTCTTCTGAATGGTTAAATGATGTGCCATAAACCCCATATACCTCCATAAAGCGGTTATTTTCAGAGCTCTTTCCGTTTTTTAACACTATATCCCAAATTTCAACAAAATCTTTCCAATCCTTCAAGCCGAACCTCCAATTATGCTTTTATATTGATTGAACTACCCGCCAATGAATTGGCAGGATTCCCGGTCGATAGCCCTAACAGGCTAAGCTTACCCGGGCTAGCCCCGCAGTCCCTGCGGATCTTTTCTTACCCGACAGGAGGAACAGTCCTTCCGTCAGGATGTTTATGCTTGCATTCTTATCCCTATCGTGGTACGAGCAGCATACAGGGCATTCCCACTTCCTCACTTTAAGTTCCTTTGCCTCTTTGATCTGATTACCACATTGTGAACAGATCTGGGTGCTTGGGAAGTTTTTGGGGACTTTCTGTATAATTCTACCATACCAATGCGCCTTGTACTCAATCATTGATATGAACCCTGACCATGAGGCGTCCCCTATGGACTTGGCAAGCTTGTGGTTCTTCATCATTCCCTTCACGTACAGACTCTCTACACATATGACATCGTGGTTTTTGATTACATCCGCGGAGAGTTTCTGCAGGAAGTCCCTGCGGCAGTCTGCTATCTTCTCATGAACCCTTGCTATCTTTTGTTTGTTCTTATAGTAGTTATTACTTCCCTTTTTCTTCTGGCTTAAATCCCTCTGGAGTTTTTTCAG
>JAUVJE010000229.1 GCA_030592355.1 Clostridia bacterium | reverse complement strand
ACGTAATGCCCATAGCTGCAAATACAACTGCAAAGTTGGAGTCTGTGCCCCGTACCTTCGCCTGTCTTGCTATCTGTGCCGCAAGCTCGGCATGAGGAAGACCTGAACCAGAGAATATCGGCAGTTTTTGACCTCTGACCAACGTGTTTAAACCATCAATCGATGATATTCCGGTCTGTATAAATTCAGATGGATAATTTCTTGCCGCAGGATTCATGGGATTGCCGTTTATATCCATCCTTTTATCAGCTATAATTGCAGGCCCGTCATCAATTGGATTACCCATTCCGTCAAAAACCCTGCCCATCATATCATCCGATACCGCCAGTTCAATTCCCCTGCCAAGGAACCTTACCTTGCTTCGGGCTAAGTTGATGCCTGCGGCACTGTCAAAAAGCTGTACTACAGCTTCAGTTCCGTTAATTTCAAGCACTCTGCATTTTCTGATTTCACCACCGGCAAGTTCTATTTCGCCCAGTTCGTTGTATTTTACATTCTGTACGTCTTTAACAATCATTAATGGTCCAGCGACCTCGCTGATAGTTCTATACTCTTTAAGCATTATCTTCACCTCCGGAAACCAGCGCCTTTATTTGTTCTTCCATCTCCTGCTCCATCTTCGTAAATTTTTCTTTGATTTTGGCCTGGTCAATAAAACGTGCCCGTCCTACTTTTTCTCTGACCGGTATATCAAATAATTTTTCTATATCCACATCTTCGGTGATTGCTTCTCTTCCCATATAGTAAAATTTCATAATTATTGACAACATTCTGTACTGTTTTTCAGGAGCGCAATATGTGTCAATCTCATGCATTGCATCCTGGTACAGGAAGTCTTCCCGAATTGACCTGGCAGCCTCAAGCGTTAATCTTTCACCTTTGGATAACGCATCCATACCTACGAGCCTGACTACTTCCTTAAGACTTGCTTCTTCTTGGAGAACCCTCATTGCATCAGCCTTAAGCTTGGGCATATCCTTAGCAACATTCTCTTCAGCCCACTTTGCTATTCTATCGCTGTAGAGTGAGTAACTTATCAGCCAGTTTATAGCCGGAAAATGCCTGGCATATGCAAGTTGTGAATCCAATCCCCAAAAAACTTTTACAATACGCAATGTTGCCTGTGTTACAGGTTCTGACAAATCACCACCCGGAGGCGATACCGCGCCAATTGCGGATATGCTTCCCATTCTGCCTTCAGAACCAAGGGCCATTACCTTACCGGCCCTTTCATAGAACTGTGCAAGCCTGGACCCTAAATAAGCAGGGAATCCCTCTTCACCCGGCATTTCTTCAAGACGTGCGGACATTTCCCTAAGAGCCTCTGCCCACCTTGATGTTGAATCTGCAATAAGCGCAACATCATATCCCATGTCTCTGTAATATTCAGCGATTGTTATACCTGTATAAACCGAGGCCTCCCGGGCAGCAACAGGCATATCAGACGTATTGGCAATAAGAACCGTCCTTTTCATAAGGGGTTCACCGCTTCTTGGGTCTTTCAATTCCGGAAATTCCATGAGAACATCGGTCATTTCGTTCCCACGCTCGCCACATCCGATATAAACTACTATATCAGCAGCAGACCATTTAGCCAGCTGGTGCTGTACAACGGTCTTTCCGCTTCCAAACGGTCCCGGTATTGCTGCCGTTCCGCCTTTTGCTATGGGGAACATAGTGTCAACATTTCTCTGCCCCGTAACAAGTGGTTCCGTTGGAGTATATTTCCTTTTATATGGGCGCTGTTTCCTTACAGGCCATTTCTGCAACATGGAGACTTTTACATCATTTCCATCGGCATCTTCAATAATGGCAACAGTATCATCAACGGTAAATGAGCCTTCTTCAATACTTTTTATTGTTCCGTTTACACCAAAAGGAATCATGATTCTGTGCTCTACCAGAACAGTTTCCTGCACGGTTCCGATTATGTCCCCGTTTTCTACTATATCACCGGGTTTTTTCACAGGTTTAAAATCCCACTTAACGTCCCTGTCAATACTGTCGACTTCTATTCCCCTTGTTATGTTGGAGCCTGTCATTTCCCTGATTTTAACCAAAGGACGCTGAATACCGTCAAAAATATGTTCTATGATGCCCGGACCCAATTCAACGCTAAGGGGCATACCCGTCGATTCAACAGGTTCTCCCGGGCCAAGTCCCGCGGTTTCTTCATATACTTGTATAGACGCCTTGTCATCACGCATCTCAATAATTTCGCCAACCAGACGTTCTTTACTCACCCTTACTACATCAAACATATTTGCATCGCGCATTCCTTCAGCCACGACGAGGGGACCCGAAACCTTTACTATGGTTCCTTTACTCACTAAATCACTTCCTTTTCACTACTTAGGTTTATTGCACTCTGGTACCTGAGTTGTGCAACAGTCACTATCTATCATTAAATAATATATCAGCTCCGATAGCTTTTTCAGCTGCCTTCCTGATATTCTCCATACCCAGACCCTTTGACCCCTTATTGCTTGGGATGGGAATAATTGCAGGCAACGACGAGTCGGAGTATTTTTCCATCGCATCATCAATCCTGTATAATATATCTTCGGTTATAAATACAACGGCATAATTTTTCTGCGCCAATTCTTCGATTATCTTCGAAGGTATCACGTGTTTTTCATCGAATACATCAATCCCCAGGGCTTTAAATCCAAGGATACTGTCCCTATCGCCGATTACGGCAGCTTTATACATATCCGTTCCTCAGCCTTTCACGAATTATATCGTTGCTTATTCTGTTGACTTTGCCAACGAGGATAATCCTTGCGTTTTTTATATCTGTTTCCTTACCGAACATATAGCCTATCAGCGGTTCCACTCCGAATGCCTTATGTCTGACCTTTCTGAGAAACTTCATCACATGGTTGTCACATGCTTTTTCAAACTGGGTGACCCCGCCCGATCCTTCAGTCAGTATATCCAAAAGTTCCCCATAACCGGTTCCCTTTAAAATGTCTTT
>JAUVJE010000182.1 GCA_030592355.1 Clostridia bacterium | reverse complement strand
GAAGAAATCAGCGCTAGCTTCGATAAAGTTGTAAAGGCTCTGGCAGAAAAAACAGGTGCCAAACTCAGATAGTTCAGCGGAGGATTGTAATGGAAGAAACATATAAATTATTCGATGGAGACAGATTTGCAAAGATGTGCGGTATGAAGATTGATGAAATAAAAGAAGGTTACGCAAGGGCATCAATGCCCGTTGAGGAGAGACATTTAAACGGACTTGATATATGTCAGGGCGGTGCGATATTCACTTTAGCTGATTTTGCTTTTGCATGTGCAGCAAATTCTCATGGCCCGGTGGCTGTGTCAATTGACATTTCAATTGCTTTCATTAAGTCGGTAAATGAGGGGGAGTTCCTGATTGCAGAAGCACGGGAAGTTTCGCTGCATAAAAAAATAGGTGTTTATGACGTTGAGGTTAAATCTGGTGAAAAATTAGTAGCTAAGATGTCAGGAACTGTTTACCGTAAAAGCTAAAATTTCCAATCATCCCTGGGAACATTGGCAGTTATAAATTTTGCAGATTTTCTTTAAAGGCTGATGCGATTACATCGCTGATGCCTTTTTTAAACGGACCTCGGAAGCCTGCATATATCGGTGCATCCATACCTTCATATCCACCTTCATCGATAATTTTGTCATCGGGGATATAAGTCAGGGCTTCGTGATAACCGAGGAATATTATATCAGCAGGTTTAAAGGCATCTATAACGACTTTTTTAATTTCATATACAATTTCGCCTCCCATATACGCTATGTACAGGGTGTCGGATAATTTGACAATACCACAGTGGGTAGTTGCGAAATCATCAATGGAATCGTAGTTTTTAACAAGCCATTCGAAGCGTTTAGTCAGGCAAGCAGGGGCTTGCGCCAGTTTATCAATAAAAAATGATTTAGGCTGTGGTTCAATAGGAAGGTCAATATTGAATTTTTTACAGTTAAATTCAGGTTCAATAGTTTCAAATTCACCTGAATGAACTGTTTTTATAACATGCTGTGCAATTGAGTTGGAGAACTCGTCCAGTTCACTGAATGAACAAGGCTTGAACCTGCCCTTATCAGCCGTGACCAGCGGACGCATATTACCTGCGGCTCCCTGAAGGAAAAACGCCATGGCCCCGTAATATTTTGATTCGAGAATATTACATACGCGGCCGGGGAATTCACTTGAAAGGAAAAGGGTCCCGGAAAGTGTGACAGGGTGGCATGAGTAATTTATAAAAATAGCCCTTAATATATTTTCTGTATCCCTAACGGTAAATATGACAAGTTCATCATCAGTAATACCATAGTAGTTGGGTCGCATTACATATCCATCTGCGGTGTTAAGCCGGCGGTTTATATTCCATCTGCCTGTGGTACGTGCAATGCTTAAATTGCCTTCAAACACATTGAGGAATGCCCTATCAATACAAGTTCTTGTCCGTTCTTCAAAGTAAGAATCGAGTGGGGAAGGTGTATTTTTTTCAGAAGGCGATGCAATTTTAGGACCGGCATGAGTATGGGAATATGAAATAATAATATTATTAAACGGAATATCGTATTTTTCAGATGCGTATTTCATAACTCTTTCATTTAAATCGTATAGATAATGTACAAGGTCATAAGTAATGATCAAAAGCTTATTGCCTTCGTTTTCCATATAAGCCGCTTTTACATATAAATCATCATGAATTCCCTTGAAATCTTCTGTTCTTGCTGCATACCCGGACATTTTTGTCCTGATATGAGGTGTGATAAGTTCCCGTGCTTGTGCAAATTTCATGTTTTAATACCCCCGGTTTTGTTTGAGTTAATGATAACAGATTGAAAAGGGGAATGGACATTAAATTTATATTGAAATCGGCTAAAGTACATACAGAAGAATGAAGTAACGAAATTTGAGAATATTATACTGTAATAAGCAAAATATTATTAGTAGTACAAGTCCGGAGGAGGAATTATTTACCAGACACAATTTTGGAGATTCTCGGTGAATGAAGTGTATAAATAATACATGAAATGAGAATAAAATAAACCCGCCGGTTATTATTGACAGTGAATTTATGCAAGTGTATAATCATCTAGACTGCATAGGGGAGTAGTTCAACTGGCAGAGCAACGGTCTCCAAAACCGTAAGTTGAAGGTTCGAATCCTTTCTCCCCTGCCAAAAACACCATGAATAATGGTGTTTTTTAATTTAAGCAGGATTCGAATTCGTCCGAACGTTTTCGCAGAAAATGTGGGGCATGCGCAGAAGGAAACAAGAAGCATTGTCGAATCCTGTCTTACCTGCCAAGAGACGCCACGTCAAGCGGTGTGTTTTTTTTAGTTCCAATTTAATTATTGAGTAGTCAATCAATTGATACTATGCATTCAACTTCCACCAGTACATCCTTAGGCAGACGTGCGACTTCAACCGTTGAACGCGCAGGGGGATTCTCAGGAAAATATTTCCCATAGATTGTATTCATTTTAGAGAAGTCATTCATATCTTTAAGAAAAACAGTGGTCTTTATAACATCTGACATAACAGCACCTGTACTTCCAATGAGTGCCTTGAGGTTTTCCATGACCAGGGAGGTCTGCTCTTCGATATCATCTGTTGATAAAATCCCTGTTTCAGGATTGATTGCAATCATACCTGATGTGTAAAGAAAACCGTTGCATTGTACTGCCTGGGAGTATGGCCCTATGGCTGCAGGAGCCTTGCTTGTTTTAATTATTTTTATATTCATACCGTACCTCCGTCAATATAGAAAATATATCATTACATATGTGTTTGGGCAAGAGTAAATATTGTTAATTTGAATTTGTATATAATCATTCAAAATATGATAAAATGTAAAAAGATAGGATGATGATTAGTATGATTGAGGAATTGAAAAATATAGTAACCATTGATGAAACCCGAAGGTTGATGTTTCCCGGCAGTATATTTGAAGAAGAAATAAATGTTACAAGAGATGTAGGTTTATGGAACAAAATGTCCCATCCGACTATTGTGAAAACAATGGATTGGGAGGGACTTGGGCCATATGGTTTCATGGGACTGCACAGGGATGATGCGGATGATAATTGGAAAATGTGGTATACCTGCACGGGTATTGATGGGAAACTGGGAACATATAATTATGGTATGGCCCATTCTGAAGATGGACTGAATTGGACAAAACACACTGAGCCAATCAATCTATACAAAGATATACAGCCGGGATCTGTTGTAGTAAAACCAGGGCTCGGGAAAGATGATTACAGAATTTTCCTTATGCAGTATACAAGGAAAACTGATAAGCTTCCGGGTCGGGCCGTTCTTGCCAAATCAAAAGACGGTATTAATTTTGAGCCTGTGACCGATTCATGGGATACATCATGGTTCAAGGGGCCAAGTGATGTCATTGACCTGATGTGGGACCCTGAACATGAATGTTTCAGAGCATACTTCAAACAATGGAGACTATGCGGTAAAAGTGACAAAGGTGAAGAAATAAATTATCTATTCTCATCGATTGATAAATTTGAATTTGATGAAGAAAACAAGGCATACGATATACATGGGCATATTGCCTGGCCGACAAAAGACCATGTGGAATTAAGAATGGTTTATAATGATGCCTCCAAAATGGAATTCGAGAATCCAAATAAATATCCACTGGGCGAAGAGCTGTTTCTTCATAGGGTTGTAGCAAGCGCATCAAGCAGGGATTTCATAAGCTGGGATTACCATGGACCTGCACTGATGTCTGCGAAGGGGAAGATTGCGGAACAACTGTATGGCATGTCGGTTATTAAATATCAGACGAAGTATATAGGTTTCCCATTGCTATACAATGGTTTAAGCGGGCTTATGGAAACAGGACTTGCATATTCTGAAAACGGAACCGAGTTTTCTCTCGTTAATCAAAGCCCTTTGATAAGTATTGGGGAAGAGGGGACATGGGACGGAGGCATGGTTGCCGGATTCGGCAATGTGCTGCAGGTAGACGATCGGCTGAGCCTGTATTTCGGTGCTGCCAATAGAAAACACGACGAACCCATTAAAGAAAGCGACAGTTTTTCCATCGGGAGGGTGTGGAACAGGCAAGATGGTTTCTGCGCACTTACGGGCGGAACTATAATAACAAAACCTTTGTACCTGAAAAACGGTAAACTGCATATCAACGCCGAAGGTATCATTAATATAAAAATAGATAATCCGGAAGGCCATACGCTTACAGACTTTGAGTGGGGCGGCAATAGGATGGATCTTGCCATTAGCCATCCCCAGATGAGAAGCGGCGTGCCGTATAAAATTGAATTTACAGTTAAAGAAGGAGCGCTTTATTCTTTTTGGAGCGGGTTTACATGTATTTCCAAAGAATAAAGATGAGAATATGTCATAAAATTGTATTTTTGCATGAAAAACACCATAAGGTGTTTTTTTGTTATAGTAATGCTATTGTTAATGAGATTTATTTCACTTATAATCATGAATGAAGACTATAGACTCCGGAGGATTGACATGAGCATTAAACCAATGAGACCCCCTTGGAAAAG
>JAUVJE010000129.1 GCA_030592355.1 Clostridia bacterium | reverse complement strand
TTTGTATAAAGGGGATTGGGTATTACGTTCCCAATAAGATATTAACTAATTACGAGCTTGAGCATATAGTTGAAACTACAAATGATTGGATTGTAGAGCGATCCGGAATCCATGAAAGAAGGATTCTTGATAAGGACCACATGAATGTCGAGATGGGTATTAAGGCCGCAGAAGCTGCGCTGGAAGATGCTAAGCTGACTGCCGAAGAGCTTGACCTTATTATAGTAGCGACTATTACACCCGACTATTTTACGCCATCTATGGCATGCATGGTACAGGCGGCAATCGGTGCAGGCAGTGCTGCTGCCTATGATTTGAATGCCGCATGTTCGGGGTTTGTATATGCGCTTGCATCCGGGGCGCAGTTTATTGCATCAGGAATATATAAGAATGTTCTTGTAATTGGGTGTGAAGGACTGTCAAAGGTAATTGACTGGGGGCACAGAAGCACATGCGTGCTTTTTGGCGATGGTGCCGGCGCAGCAGTGATAACCGCGTCAGAATCGCCCAGTTTAATTGAATTTGACCTTGGAGCTTCGGGACACCTTGGCAAAGCAATAACAGTACCAGGTACCCATTTTACAGAAGAAGATATTGAAACAAGAAATAATGAACGCGCCCATACCATTCGTATGGATGGCAGGGAAGTGTTCAAATTTGCCTCAAAAACAATGGCAAGTTCCGTTTTAAAACTGCTTAAAGATAATGAACTTACGATTGATGATATCAAATTGATTGTACCTCATCAGGCAAATATCAGGATAATGCAGAGTGCGGCAAAAAGGTTGGGTGTAACTATGGACAAGATATATTCCGTAATTGATAAATTTGGAAATACATCATCGGCAAGTATACCGATAGCTCTCTGCAATGCAGTATCGGATGGCATGATAAAACCCGGGGACAAGATAGTTCTCACCGGATTCGGCGGGGGATTGACATGGGCGTCCGTGCTAATAAACTGGGTATAATATCATATGATGAAAACAGAGTTATGTAATATTCTTGGTATTGAATATCCGGTTATACAAGGTGCCATGGCATGGGTTTCCGATGCCATGCTGGCGTCAGCGGTGTCAGAAGGAGGAGGGCTTGGAGTAATTGCTGCGGGAAGTGCTCCTGTATCTGCTGTAGAAGAACAGATAAAAAAAGCCATTTTAATGACATCTAAACCATTTGGTGTAAACATAATGCTTATGGCTCCGGAAACCGAGAAAATAGTAGACTTAGTGTGTAGGATGAAGGTGCCGGTTGTGACGACGGGAGCAGGAAATCCGGGTAAGTATATGGAACAGTTCAAACAAGCAGGAATCAAGGTTATGCCGGTTGTTCCCTCGGTGGCACTTGCGGTTAGAATGGAGAAAATGGGAGCTGATGCCCTAATAGTTGAAGGATATGAAGCGGGTGGACATGTAGGCGAGCAGACCACCATGGCTTTAATCCCACAGATAGTAGATGCAGTGAAAATACCTGTTATAGCCGCCGGCGGGATAGCAGACGGCAGAGGAGCGGCAGCGGCCTTCATGCTTGGAGCCAAAGGTGTTCAGCTTGGGACAAGATTTATTTGTTCCGACGAATGTACGGTTGCCGTTGAATATAAAAAAGCGATTTTGAAAGCACGGGACAGGGATACGGTGGTTACAGGGCGTGTTACCGGCCATCCGGTTAGGGTAATCAGCAATAAACTTACCCGCGAACTAAAGCAGATGGAAAAAGACGGCATAACTGCAGCTGAATTTGAGAAAAAAGGAACCGGAGCATTGGCCAGGGCAGTTAAAGGAGATGTAACTTACGGTTCTGTGATGGCCGGTCAGATAGCGGGTTTGGTCAATACTGTCAGGCCTTGCCGGGAAATAATACAGGAAATAGTCAATGATACCGAAAAAGTCGTCTTGGAAATAGGCGAAAAGGTATTCTCAATATGAGGAGGCAGGCAAAATGAGAAGAAGAGTAGTAGTCACAGGTATGGGAGCAGTAGCACCAAATGGTAATAATTTGGACGACTTTTGGAAAGCTATAAAAAATGGCGAAAATGCAATTGGGCCGATAACCAGATTTGACTGTTCAAATATCAGCGCAAATATGGTTGCAGAAGTAAAGGATTTTCATCCTGAGCTTTATATTGAAAAAAAAGATTTAAAAAGGATGGACCTTTTCTGTCAATATGCGGTGTCGGCAGCAATTATGGCGGTGGATCATGCTGATTTGGATACGGTTGCCGTGGATAGTGAACGATTCGGAGTAGTTATAGGCGTAGGGTTCGGGGGGATAACGACATTTGAGAAACAACATGCCATTCTTATGGAAAAAGGGGCAAAAAGAGTAAGTCCGCTTTTCATACCAATGATGATTCCAAACATGGCTGCAGGCTTGGTTTCCATCTTTACCGGAGCAAAGGGCATGAATGAATGTGTTGTAACAGCATGCTCATCTGGAAACAATGCAATAGGGAACTCGTTTAGAGCAATACAAGACGGAGATATGGATATAATGATATGCGGTGGAGCAGAAGCAGCTATATCGGAGCTGTCTCTAGCAGGATTCAGCAATATGAGGGCTGTTTCATTCAGCACTGACCCGGACAGGGCATCAATACCTTTTGATGCTGAAAGAGACGGATTTGTTATGGGCGAGGGAGCAGGCATCATAATTATTGAATCATATGACCATGCTGTGGCCAGAGGGGCAAACATTCTCGCGGAGGTAAAGGGATTTGCATCAACAAGCGATGCATTTCACATGACTGCTCCTGCAGAAAACGGAGAAGGTGGTGCAAGGAGTATGAAAAATGCTATTAAGGATGCAGGGCTGCTTCCTGAAGATATTGATTATATCAATGCCCATGGAACTTCGACTCCGCTAAATGATAAAAACGAAACCGCGGCCATTAAAACAGTATTTGGAGAGTATGCTTACAATGTCAGCATAAGTTCCACAAAATCAATGACCGGACACCTGCTTGGAGGCGCCGGCGGAATAGAAGCAATCATCAGCTGTATGGCAATTCAGGATCAATTTGTTCCTGCGACTGTAAATTATAAAGTTAAGGACAAAGAGTGTGATTTGGATTATACTATAAACAATGGGAAAAATAAGGAAATAAATAATGTCCTTTCGAATTCCCTTGGATTCGGCGGACACAACTCAACGGTTATTTTCAGCAAAGTTTAGGAGAATGATATGAGCAATGACAATAATCAAGCAGACATAAAAATTACAGACATAGTTCCACACAGGTATCCGTTTTTGATGGTTGATAAAATTCTTGAACGCATATCCGGTGTATCGGCCACCTGCCAAAAGAATATATCCTACAATGAGCCTTTCTTCCAAGGGCATTTCCCCGGTTATCCGGTGATGCCCGGAGTGATGTTAATCGAAGCCATGGCCCAGACAGCGGGCATAGCATCCGGAAGGACTCACGGCATGTCCGATGTCGGCATACTGGCCGGCATAAGCAAAGTGAAATTTAAAAAGCCGGTTTACCCCGGTGATGTGCTTATTATGGTGGGAACCATCGACAGTATCAAAATGAACGTAATTAAGGCAAAAGCAGTAGCCACGGTAAATGGGGAGTTAGTTGCAAGTGCAACATTTACAATCGTAATAATACCGGGGGTATTTAACTCTGAGAGCCTGTAACCATTTAATAAGTGAATCGGAAAACAGTGCCGGAAGGTGCTGTTTTTTTGAGAAGATTATGACTGGAACCATAAATTTTAAATTCGGCTAATCAAGTTTAGATTAGCAAATATAAAGAAAAAAGAAAATACAGTATAGCTATGATATGATAGTGGAAATGAAAACGGTAGGGCTATATGATTAAATATATTATTTTTGATTTTGACGGTACTCTCGCAGATTCCGGCGATATTTCTTTTAAGGCTATGAATAAAATGGCAAAAAAGTACAAATTCAGAGAACTCGATTGGTCTGACATTGAGAAAATAAGGGGAATGTCAGCTATAGAAAGAAGCAGATTCATGGGGGTGTCATTAATTAAAGTGCCTTTCCTCGCACCTGAGTTCTATTCCCAATATAAAGAAGTTATGCATGAAATGGACTTGCACGAAAATATGGCTGACCTATTAAAAATGCTTAAAGGCGATGGCTACGGGCTGGCTGTAATTTCTTCAAATTCCGAAAGTAATATCAGAGAATTTCTGCATGAAAGAAATATATCTGAAATAAGTGAGGTCATTTGTTCACATCATATTTTTGATAAAGATAAAATCATAAATAAATTCCTTAAGCGAAAAGGGTTAGCCAACACCGGAGTTATTTATGTAGGTGATGAAATACGTGATATTATAGCATGTAAAAAATCAGGTATTCCAATTATATGGGTTGACTGGGGACTTGATGTAAAAAAAATTGTAGAGCCGCATAAACCCGATTTTATGATATCCCATGCCTTAGAAATTTATGATATTGTGAAATCAATAGAGAATGGTAATGAAATTTAGCCTAAACACGGATTCCCGTATCAGTATAAAACTAGGTGGTGGGATAACACCATATATTACATAAATAACCTCAGTTAATTTACTCATTCATCTTTTCAAGATAAACATCTATTTTCAACTTCTCCATTTCATTATTGTATTTTGTGAAAAACTCTCCGACACTTTGATTCTCTACTATAAATTTATACAGTAACTCTGAAAATACACTCAATCTGCTTATTTTGGAGGAGCCACCACCAAGTCTTTAATCGCCTTTTCCATAACTTCACCTAATTGGTGCAGCTCTTTACCTATATCGACTTTTTTATTACCATATCTCACCCTGCGGTATTTTCCCGTTAATTCACTAAATCCTTTTTCTGCTAAATCCTGACCATTTTCATGTGTCAATATTTTATTTATAATTTCTTCCGTGGTATCGCTTTTTGATATGTCAATTTTATAATGATACAATCGCTCCAGGACAAAACCATATAAATACCTTACCTTCTCCCCTGAATCATCAATCTCATCAAGTTTTTCAAGCGTGTACTTAAACTTTTCCCGCAGCTTCAATCTTAATCTATCCCTAACTATGTCGCTTTCTTCATCAAATTCTTCGAGGTTATCATAGTTTATTATATTTTTCTTAAGCATTTTATTTAAACTTTTTTTGATGCCTATAAAAGCCAGTATAATAATTGTAATCAAAATGATTATCAAGGTTAGAACAAATATAATTTCCCATACGGGTTTATCACTAAATTCAAAGGTGGTCTCTTGTAACCTTTTCTTTGTCTCTTCACTAGCACTTCCTTGCTGAGGATCATTTAGAAGCCAAATGGTGAATTTCGCCAAAACAGCATACAACCAATTTCCAATCCTAATTATTATTTCTCCACTTACTGATATTATTTTTCTGAAACCGATAATTACTATACATAAAAAGAAGAATATTGTTACAGCCCACGAATTAAACAATCTTATCTTCTTTCTATTGGCTACATTAATATCTTTTGCAGTAAAAAGCTGAGCATTTAATTGTAGTTGGTTTAAAATTAAAAGGAAGCTTAAGAAAAACAATAACCCTAAAATCCAAACTAAGGTTGTCACATCCTCACGTCTGACAGTAAAATATGTAAGTATAAAGCTTAACGCAACTGGAATAAATCCAAGGCTTAATATTACCCTTGTTGCCTGTGAGCTTATATCAAATATTCCATTTATCAAGCTTATTATAAAAACTCCTCCGGTAATGAGAACAGCTGAGAATTGATTCCACTCATTCATCTGCGAATTAAAAAAGTGAGCAATAACCATAATAACAATCGTTATGAAAAATATTTTTTGATTAGCTAATTTTATTTCACCGCTAGAATCAATAAATAGAAACTTACTATAACACTTTTTAGCATAATGATTTAATATTGTTCCAACCGCTAAGCCAATAATTATTAAAAGTAATAATTGGATAATAAGAACAAATAGACTGTACTGACTTTTGAAGCTTTTCATGGCACTAAGATACAGACCACCACAAACGCCAAGTGTGAATGATGTTGATAATATCTTTCTTTGAATTAATTCAAAATTAACTTTATTCATTACATTTCCCTAATGTCACAATGACACTTATAAAATAGTTGTAAAATTAGTTAATTATCTATATTAAGAATGCATATCAACTTTTATATTTCAATTATACGGTTACTATATGCTTGTTTATCCGTTTATGGAATACTAACCCTCCAAGATGTCACATATTTATCTTAGGGTGTCCTATACCTCCGCTGATTATAGAGAACTCGATTAAACGCAATTATCAGTTATACTGTTTTATGGGTATTACAAGAACCCAGTTTACTGCAGGTCATCCCTATATGAAACGAACTTTTTCGATATTAATAACGCTTCTTCTCTGTTTGTTGCAGGTGCGGAAACCATGAAACCATCAAATGAATTGAAACTCTTATTATTAGGCTTCCCAAAATATAATTCGATTGTAAATTCTTCAAATCCTTCATCAATATATAGCCGTCCATATGATGAAGTTAACATCGCCCTTTCCGACTTAACGAAATATGTGTGTGATAATATTGCATTTTTTTCTTCATTAAAGCTTAAGTTAAATTCTTCATCTTCTTTTATATTAATTCCATCAATGGTAATGTATCCAACAAATCTATCGTCAAGTAAGCCGAAGTAACTTTCTTTGAAGGTTCCACTAAAACTAATTTGTACAGATTCTGAGTGGGTTTTATTATCTGGGCCCAGTTGATACTTAATTCCGGTAAAATCTTTGACGAATTCCCGTGGCCAAGGAATTATTAATGCAGCCATAACAACAATAATAACTACTATGACTATTGTGTTAATCACATTCCCTTTCATGGCCAATTCCCTTCACGCACCTTATACATATTTTATCAAACTAAATAGATTAAGTCAGATAATATTAGAATTATTTACAATTTGTTTACAAACCGGCAACCATGCATCCTTGGGATGTATGGATGACAATTTGTTTTCAAACCAGCAACCATGCATCCTTGGGATGTATGGATGACAATTTGTTTT
>JAUVJE010000156.1 GCA_030592355.1 Clostridia bacterium | reverse complement strand
ATTTTATGCAATTTGACAAACTGCTAAGTTTCTATTAGAATTCCAAACAATACAATAAATATTGTGTAAGGAGTGCACCTTGGGTTCCGTGTCAGAAATGGCAGCTGGTCCGAGCGGTGCAGGCGCATAAGCGTTACACTGCCTAATCGGGATAAAAACCCGGGTACGGAGTCCTTGGTATAATGATATCAGGAACCGGTCCGGGTTTCTTTATACATAATTTTTTTGGGGAGGGAAACATGGCTGCAATAATTCTGGATAATTTATCAAAGACCTATAAAGTTAAAGTCCGCGGCGAAGGAATTAAAAACGCATTGAAATCTTTGGTGAAGCCTGAATACAAGGAAGTTGAGGCTGTTAAGAATGTCAGTTTTTCTGTGAGTGAAGGGGAGATGCTCGCATTCATCGGACCAAACGGAGCGGGTAAGTCCACAACAATTAAAATGCTTACCGGTATTTTGCATCCGACAGCAGGAAAAGCCAATGTTCTTGGGTACGATCCTGTGAAGGACAGAAGAAAACTTTCATATCAAATTGGTGCTGTATTCGGACAGAAATCCCAGCTTAGTTTCCATCTGCCTCCGGTAGACAGTTTCAGGCTGCTTTCCCATGTATATGAAATAGAAAAAAATGATTATGAAGAGCGGCTGGCAGGACTTGCAGATTTGCTGGAACTTAAAGAGTTTTTGAATACGCCCGTCAGAAAACTTTCCCTTGGGCAAAGGGTTCGCTGTGAATTTGCAGCATCTTTGTTGCATGCGCCGAAGATACTTTTCCTTGACGAGCCTACAATCGGACTTGATGTTGTTGTAAAGCATAAAATCAGGGACTTGATTACTAAACTGAACAAAGAGGAAAATGTTACCGTTTTTCTGACAAGCCATGACGCTGGTGATGTAGAGAACCTATGCCGTCGGGCGATTGTTATTGACCACGGAAATGTTGCCCTGGATATGCCTGTCAAGAAGATGAAATACGATTATCTGAATAAAAAGGTAGTTTCGCTGAAGCTCAATGAAAGAGCTGAAATACTGGAAATGGAAGGCGTTACACTAATAAAAAGCACACCATATGCTGCGAAATTTTCGGTGGATACAAAGGTGATGCCCATTGGTAAAATACTGGCTTCGCTCGATTCGGATAATATCGCGGATATAACCATTGAAGAGCCACCCATGGAAGAAATAATAGCAGCCATATACACAGGCAATAAGGAAGGAGGCAGAAAGACATGAGGAAGTATATGGCAATTGCAGGAATAAGCATAAAAAATGCACTTGTTTATCGGGCGAATGTGACCGGCCGCGCTATATTTTACTTCATATTCATTTTCGTTTTTTTCAGCCTTTGGAGCGTGATTTATTCCGGAAACGAGATAGCCGGTTACAACCTGACTCAGATGATATGGTATGTGTGTATGACGGAGCTTGTGATGTTCTGCAGTGGAAGCGGTATATTCGGCAGGATGAATCAAGAGGTGAAATCCGGATCCATCGCATATCAGTTATTGAGACCGTGGAACTATATATTTAAGCAGTTTGCGGGAACACTGGGTGAGATAACTTTCAGTGCATCTATATTTACACTGATGGCAATTATAATGGGGCTGGTTTTTGTAGGTCCGCTGGCAGGATTCGATCCTGTTGCAATACCGTTCATAATAGTGTCATTCATGTTGTCAATAACGATGAATTTTTTCTTTTTAATGAGCATTGGCTTGCTGGCATTCTATTTTGAAGAAAACACACCGTTTTTCTTCATATACAATAAACTGTTGTTTGTTTTCGGGATGTTGATTCCGATAGAATTCCTGCCGTTGTGGGCGCAGGGGATTCTCAGATACCTGCCGTTTTCCCTTATTACATGGGCTCCGGCAAAGATGGTTGTAAAATTTTCATTTGAACATGCGCTGGCCGTAATACCTTTGCAGGCAGGCTGGTGCGTGCTGGCTGTATTGCTGGCTTTGTTCGTATTTTCGAGAGGGGTGAGGAAAGTAAATGTTCATGGAGGTTAAGAAACATATTAAACTTATTGGCAAATATTTTATATTCAACCTGGCTGCTATTACGGAATACAGGACCAGTTTTATTGTACAGGTGTTCGGAATGGCTTTGAACAATGCGAGCTTCGCTTTTTTCTGGTGGGTACTGTTTGATAAGGTGGGTGCTGGAATCGGAGGCTATGATTTTAGGGATGTCATGTTCCTTTGGGCTGTTGCATCTACGGGATTTGGGCTTGCACATGTGTTTTTTGCCAATGCCAACAGAATTTCCGGTATGATAATTACAGGTGAACTTGATACATACCTGTTGCAGCCTAAAAATCCGTTGATAAATTCTATTTCTGCCCGGATGTCAGCCACATCATGGGGTGATGTGTTATATGGAATTATTTTGATGGCATTGATAAAAGCGAGCATAGGAATGTGGCTTATGTTTGGGATAGGTATATTTACGGCAGCGCTTCTTATAACTTCAATAACAGTCGTAGGTCAGTCGCTGACATTCTATTTTGGGAACATGGAAGCCGTGGGCAGGAGTCTGCGGGAATTCACGATTACGTTTTCCATATACCCGGAAAGCATTTTTAAAGGACCGCTTAAAGTATTGATAATGACTGCAATACCAATAGGTTTCATAACCCATGTGCCTCTAAGGCTCGCTCATGAATTTTCTTGGGGAATATTTTTCCTGTTGCTTGGGGTTGCGGCGGCCTATTGCCTTTTTGCATTTGTTATTTACATGAACGGTCTAAAAAAGTACGAATCGGGTAACTTAATCATCACCCGCATGTGACCAGCGGTTAATTTCCTCCCACCATCTGACAATTTGTTAGATTGTCAGACTTGCTGTGTCCGATGCAATTATTGCTTCATTTGTTTATATCAATAAACATCATTCATCAATAATCTTCCGGACTTCGCCTGGAGTGAAATTTCCTCACTGGGCTTAAAAACACTCCGACGGCAGAAATATAAGAGTGCGGTTAATTTCATCCCATAGCATGCAACAAAATGAGAATCCGGTTGTGTCCCCGGGTTGTCAGTTAAGAGTTTGGGCAGGTTTATTTTATGTAAAGGGCATATAATTTTTATGCTCATAAAAGTGGGTTTCGGGTGATTTTGTGTATAACTTAGAATTTATACCTTAGGATATATCTTTTGTTATTTATAATCATATATGTAAATAAAGCAAGTCATTAAAAATTCGTAAAATCTCAGGATTACTGGTAACGAGTAAGAGTGAACCGGATTAAGGAGTAGGATAAGGATGAAGAAAATTTTTCTAGTACTAATGGCGTTTATTATATTTTTCACAGTAGGTTGTTCATTGAAAAAAATCGATTTCGAAAATGTTAATCCGAGTTTAACTGATGACAGGACAGGCAGTGTGCCGGATAATGGTTTATATCTTGCTCCGGTAAAGTTTGGAAACAACTGGGGATACATTGACCAAAATGGAATTTTTGTTATAAAACCAGAATTTCTTGATGCAAAAAGTTTTTCATCCGAAGGATTGGCATTGGTGAGAAGCGAAAAAGGCTGGCAGTATATTGATAAGAACGGTGACTATGCATTTAATTTTAGATTTTCGGGAGCGATGTCGTTTGCTGAAGGTCTGGCCTGCATCAGGATTAATGGCAAGTGGGGTTATATTGATATCGAAGGCAATATTGTAATTGAAGCTGAGTATACCAAGGCTGACTCTTTTTCAGAAGGGTTTGCGGTTGTTTCTGCAGATGGTATTAAAAATGGTTACATTGATAAGAGTGGGAATTTTGTTATTGAACCCGTTTATACAGAGGCTTCTCCGTTTTCAGACGGGCTGGCTTTTGTTTATCCATATTTTAACGGCCCGGATCCGGCAATAAAAAGTATATATATCGGTTACGACGGGGAAGTTGCCCTACAGCCATTACTTCAAGGCTATTTTTACGGGAATTTTTCTGAAGGGCTTGCGATAGTAATGAATGCTGAAAGCGAATTGTATGGGTATATGAATAAAGCAGGCGAATTGGTTATTGAAGCCAAATTTATTAGTGCTTTACCTTTTATTAATGGAATTGCAGCTGCCGGTATTTTGGATGGATATGGTTATATAGATTCTTCAGGTGAATTCATCATTGAAGCCAACTGGTTTTTTGCAGGGAATTTGATTGAATCCATGGCACCTGCGACTTATGCGGGTAAAAAGTGGGGATTCATTGACGATAAGGGCAGGACAATAATAGATTTTGAATTTAATGAAACCAGATCATTTAGAAAGGTTTTCTAAATATATTACCAGTGGAATAGTATGGTTTATTTCCCCACTGGAACTAAAAACACCATAAGGATAAATATGTCAGGGTGATATTATATTATTCCATCGGGTAATCTTATTGAAAAGCGGCATATGGGATTGACCTTAAGGGCGGATTGCAACAGTTCCACTTTATATATAAATTTTTGAGTAATTGTTCTTTCGTATTAAATTTTCCCTTCAGTCAATGGTTTCCGTATGACTGACGGAACCGTCGGGATTATAATATGTCCTGACGTTACCGGTGCTGTATTCATCCCATTTTTTCACCCCGTCTTCGTAATAGACTTTCTCAACCCAGCCCTCATTATGATATCCGTATATCCATTCGCCTGTCATTTTACCATCGGAGTATTGTCCGAAAGCGTGGATGGAATTGTAATTTAAATCACCCGTTGCATATGATTTAAACTCACCGTCGTACTCGCCGTTTTTATAATTCATCTCACTGTCAAGTTTCCCGTCTTTCGTGTACACCGTCCATTTCCCGCTTCTTTCGTTGTCCGCATAGGAACCTTCGAATGCCATCTGATGTGAATCGTTATCATAGTATTTTTCCGTTATTCCGTTTTTAATTCCATTTACATATGTTATGAATTCATTCAGCTTTTCATTTTCATAAAACCTTTCATGGGTTCCATGAATCTTTCCTTCTTTGTAATTGATTCTTTGATTCATATTACCGGTATCGAAATATGACACCGACAGCCCGTCGTCTTTGCCGTTTGCCTGGTGATAATCCTTCTTCAGAATCCCGGAATTGTAGTAGAGTTTGATATCCGAAAACACATTATCACCGTTATATTGTTTTTGGATTTCCCTTATAAGGATGTCTTCATAATATGTATATGCTTCCAGTTCTTTTCCCATTGAATAGGTGGTGAAAGTCTGGTTGGAATTATAAAGGCTGGTGTTAAGACCGTCCTGCAGATTGTTTTCTTTTTGAATTATATATGCAATATGGGTCTTATTTGTATCGTTCGGATCATTTATTCTCACGGCGGTGCGCCTATCAATGCTTTCATCCCGGGTACTGACCTGATAAAATCGGCTGTTTCCAAGCATTCCATATCTGATAATTTCAAGTTCTAAGTCGCTATTTCCGGGGAAATGGTAATCATACTCTATCGAATCTCCGTAAACCGAAGTTTCCCAACCGACGGAATGGTCATTTTCATCAAGGTACTTAATCCGCGTTATATTTCCGTCTTTGTCCTTTGTTTCAACCTTTT
>JAUVJE010000214.1 GCA_030592355.1 Clostridia bacterium | reverse complement strand
TTTCGTCATGACAAACAATCATTTTATTATCTTTGGTTAGGCGGACGTCAAATTCTATCTCATCAGCGCCGATAGCCAGTGCCGCTGTAAATGCGGGAAGGGTGTTTTCGGGAACGAGTCCCGAAAGCCCCCTGTGTGCGCACACCCGTGGATAATTAAATTCTGACAGTGGTTTTTTAACTGAGGAATTTTTTCTGTATATGGAAGAAATGCGGAATTTCTCAACGATTTCCCTTGAGCTCATCATACCGAGTCCATGGGCCAATGGCCTCATTCTTTTTTCGTGTGGGTCAATTTCGATAACGGAAATCCCTATTTTCTGTTTCATATTAAGGATTATTTCACCGGAAGGACTGACGGCATATGATGTGCCGCCGCTTTTAGATTCTTCTCCCATAGAATAGGAGCTTCTGATTACAAAGGCCTCGCTGTCCAGTGCCCTTCCTATGGCTTGCTTAAGAAGTATTTTGGAATTTTCAGAGCGTTGGTATGACGGACACAGTATTATGTCGGGCGACTGTACGGCAAGGGCTTCAAAAAATTCCGGAAAATACAATTCAAAGCAGATGGCGAAAGTTATTTTAACTCCTTTGAAATCTACAAACAAAAGTTCTTTGCCCGCTATAAGTCCCATCGGGTCAATTTCCGTGAACGCAAGATGGGTTTTATCATAATCAGCGATGATGGAGCCGGTTTCATCTATCATATAGGTGGTATTAGTAAAGCCGCAATCCTTTTCAACCATCATATTCACAACTATTGCAACATTGTTTTTTGATGCTGAATCCGAAATGGATTTCAGAAATTCTTCATTATATTTTCTACAATGCGATGTCATTTCATCCATGTCAGACATGCCGGGACAATTTGAATATTCCGGCAGCACAAGGAGGTCTGTTTCGGACGGACATTCCGCAGCCGCGGATTTAAACTGCTCCATCACTTCAAGTGTCTTTTTATATGACCCGGGGTATTCTGGTTGCATTACTGCGATTTTCATATCGGTTGCCTCATTCTATAAATATTTAAGTTTATATCCGTCCTTGGTGTCTTCCATAAGGACACCAAGCTCTTTCAGCTTATCCCTTATTTCATCTGAGGCGGTAAAATCTTTCGCTTCGCGGGCCCTGTTTCTTTTTTCTACAAGAGCTTTGATTTCAGGAGTTATTTCAACGGTAATATCTCCTTGAAGAATCCCCAAAACGTTTCCAAGTTCCCTGATTATTGCAATTACAGTACCGGCGGCATCAGTGGTTTTTAAAATATCACCGGAAAGCCCGGTATTGACTTCCTTAACAATATCAAAGATGTCGGCTATGGCATCGGCCGTATTCAGGTCGTCATCCATGTGGGCGATGAAACTTTTTTTACATAAATTAATGTTATTTAAAATCTGCTTCTCGTCGTCTGACGAGATTCCTGTTCCATTGATATACGTTAGATTTATCAGTGCTTCGTATATGCGCGACAGACCATTCTTTGACTGCTCCATAAGTTTGTCTGAGAAATTGACCGGGCTGCGGTATTGTGCTGAAAGCAGGAAATAACGGATTTCCTCGTAGGTATAAAGTTTTACAACATCCCGAACTGTGAAAAAGTTGCCCAATGATTTGGACATTTTTTCGTTATCCACATTAATGAAGCCATTATGCAGCCAGTATTTTACAAACGGTTTACCAGTTGCTGATTCACTTTGGGCTACTTCATTCTCGTGGTGGGGGAACAGAAGGTCCTGGCCGCCGCTGTGAATATCGATTGTTTCACCGAGATGCTTCATGGACATCGCGGAGCATTCTATGTGCCAGCCCGGACGTCCTTTGCCCCAGGGACTTCCCCATGAAGGCTCGCCGGGTTTCATTGCCTTCCAAAGCGCGAAATCCGCCGGGTTCTTTTTTCTGTTATCGGTCTGCACACGTGCGCCGGCTTCAAGATCATCAAGTTTATGTCTGGATAGTTTACCGTAACCAGTGTATGCCGATGTATCAAAATAGACATCACCGTCAATTTCATATGCATAGCCATTGGCTTCAATCCTTTTAATAAGCTTGATTATTTCACCTATATTTTCCGTGGCCTTGGGATAGAAATCGGCTTCTTTGACTGAAAGACCGCGGGCGTCAGTAAAATATTCCGCGATGTTTTTATCAGCAAGTTCCTTTACAGTGATATTCTCCTCATTGGATTGGTTTATCATCTTGTCATCTATATCAGTGAAATTCTGTACGAATGTGACGTTATACCCACTGTATACAAGATATTTTCTCAGTGTGTCGAATACTACGAAATTTCTGGCATTGCCTATGTGAAAACGATTATAAACCGTAGGTCCGCAGTTATACATCCTTACCTTATTCTCCTCCAGCGGTACGAACTCTTCCTTTGTCCTGGTCATTGAATTATACAGTTTCATATTATTCCTCCGTTTTAATGGTATCATCCCCGGGACGATTTCATGACATAAAATAAAAAACCGCTTCCATGCTTATGCATAGAGGCGGTATAATCGCGGTTCCACTCTAATTTATTCTCTTTTTGATAACGGTGCGGGCACCGTAACGGTATTTGGCCGTTAAGCTCCGGGGCGCATTTCATCGGTTTGGCGTCATGTCTGCTTACAGCCCGTGGCAGACACTCTCTTTCACGCAAGAAACGATTACTTTTCCCCTTCATCGCATATATTGTGGGTTGATTATATCATGATGCAGGTAAAATGCAACTTGATAATTCCCGGAATTAGGTCATGTTGACTTGTGAAATGCCACACCTGTTCCTAAGCCATTTTAATTAATAAAAAATAATTTCGTCGACTTCTTCAGGTTCGGGTTTCTCTGGTGCCAAAATCTTATACAGCATTTCACGGAAATTTTCATAATCGCCAGGATCAAGGCTGAAGGGTTTTTCGCCATCCGGCTCATTATATCCCTTGTCTGAAAGCTGCTGTATTGATGTATCACCAAGCAGCAGGCTGTATATAGCTTCTTTTGGGTAATTACCTTTTTTTACTGCCATGGCCATAAGTTCAAAGTCCTCAATGCCGCGCAGGAGAGCCTTGTATCTCAATGATAGAAGAGGTGCGCCGTTGTTGCCCGGATAGACGAAATTCATGTCTCCCGCAGGCCAATCAGGCGTGCGGAAGCGTATATCTTCCCTGGGTTTTTCCGGCCAGACCGTGTAATTCCATCTCAGGAAACCGTCAAGGTCGAACAGTGATGTAAGTATGCCTATCAACCGGCTTTCAAGGAGGTGTGATTTTAGGAAAGTATTAGGGTAATGGGGATGGCAGCACACATACCAGCTTACAAGTTTATCTTTTTTGGTTATCAGATTTTCTCTTATGAAATCATAATCATCGGCAAGGCATTTTAGGGAAGGCGTGGCATCGCTCATTATCTCATCAAATTCTTTAGTGAACTCAGCATTGTTTATGGCAATAGAAAATTTAAAATCCGGTCCCTCTTCACGAATGGCGTTTACCGTTGCCCTGTACAGCTCAATGTCAGCAGGTTCATCGGCAATGATACGCACCTTGTCAAGCCATCCCTTTTCAGCGAAATGGTTATGCA
>JAUVJE010000169.1 GCA_030592355.1 Clostridia bacterium | reverse complement strand
TAAACCAATTTGTCGCAATCGGATAAATCATTTTTGATGTTGCGATGACTAAAAATGATAATATGTACGTTTTGAGATAACCTGTCAGAATTAATGTCCAAAGGTTAATTTGCAAAATTTTACTCCCATAAACAGTGATAAAAAGAAATCTGAAGAGCCGGACGCTAAAAAGACCTATTGCAATTCCCATTAGTCCTAATGGAGTAAAATATACAAATGCAATACCAATTGATAAACCCAATATCGTGCAAATCAAATCACTTGTTCCATCTACGGATACCCGATTTATACCTGCCAATGCCGAATGCAAACAATCTACCGAATAATATATAAATTCTGCAGTTAACAATAATATTGCAATATTTGCTATGTCTATATATGAAATCCCTAACCACACGTAAAAAATCGAACTCATAGAAGGAATCAATCCTGTTATCACAGCACCCCCTACAAAAACGGTTATTGTAGTTCCGTGAAGCACTAATTGTATAAGCTTTTTTTGTTCTCCCTGAGCTTTAAGGCGACTCGATACAGGAACTATCATGTGAGCAACCTGATTGATAGCTAATGCAATGAGACCAGTTAAATTTCGAATAATACCTAATGCTGCAACTGCATCTAATGATATCAAATGGGCAGTAATATAAAGGGTCCCCTGTCCAAATAACGATGCAGAAAGAGTATTTAGCATACTAAAACCAGAAAATTTTAGGATACGTTTTCCAAAATAAAGCGAAACATACTTTGAATTCAATTTTAAATATGGATTAAGTTTTCTACCTATGAGTACGCATAATAAGAGCTCTACAGTGCTGCCCAGTGCGGTGGCTAAGACAAGGCAAAACAAATTATGTGTAAAAAAATATAATAAAGCAACGATAAGAATTGCCCTAATTATTCGCCCGAAAACACGAGACAAAGCGACAAGATCATACCTTTCATAAGCGCGCACTACCGCCTGCCAAGGCGATAGTGTCAAATTAACTGTTATAGCAAAACCGAGCAATATCATTGCCCAACGTGCCTCAGTATCTAATGAAGAGGGAAGTGCAAAGAAAGTTGTAGTATAGGGATTTATTACCAAGCATAATACTAAACCTAACAATCCTATTGATAGTTGTATGATGAAACTTGTTGTAAATATCTTGTTCGCTGATTCATAATTACTAGTGGCAATATATTCTGCAATAAATTTTAAAGTTCCTCCGGAAAGAGCTTCTCGAGCCATGTAGATTATTACCTGAAACGACATAATCATTAGTGCAGCAGCATAAGTCTCCCTGTTTACTTGCGAAAGTATAAAGGCTAACACAACGAGTTGCAGAACACCTTCAAACAACCTTGCACTATAGATGACAATGCTATTAATCATCAATTTTTTAAATAGTGACATATAATAAATATGGAATTAGGTAAGTACGGTTGAGGGTGTATCAACAGTTTTTACACAATGTATAGATAAATGACCTGGCAAAGAATATAAAATTTGAATGTACAAGCATATAGCGGTTCTGCGATGATATACGACGAGAAAAAGGGATACGCATAAAAGAACCCACTCTTTTTTTTATTTTAAATACACAAAAGTTCGAAATCGTATTCATCAGTTGAGGAGTCCATCCTGATATATGCCCTTCATTTTCCGGTTTATTGAGAATATTTCCAAAAATTTCTTCCCAACAATAAGGATTAGGTACGCTTAGAATCAGTTGGCCTTGTGGTTTTAAAACACGCCTTATTTCACGAAGACAAAAACTGGGATTTTCAACATGCTCTAAAACTTCTAACATAAATACCACATCAAACATGTTGTCCTCGAATGGCAAACCATCCATTATGTCAGCAACACAAAAATGATCATCTACTTCATTTTCGGTCCCCTTCAAAACTTCTGTTGAAATATCAATGCCATAATAAATTAGTTGTTTTTGACACTTTCTTATCTGATCACGAAGGATACCAAATTTACAGCCAATATCTAAAACTACATAATTTTTCAATAAAGGGACAACTCCTACAGTTTTTTTAAACCTAAATATGGCTTCATGGTCAGTTGTGGAATAAGTTTTCGCCTTTGTTTCGTAAAAATCTCGTTTGTTAATATGCATTACAACCTAATTTATCTAAATATTATCCTCAATCACCAGTCTTTCTCACTTGGGTTATAGCAGTCACCGGTATGAGATATTATGGTTGACAAAGGAACTGGGTACAATCCAATGGCTGACCTAAAGATATGGCCTGCCGAGATGATCTTCTGACTTTGCACAAAAAAAGGCCTTCTTGATTACCCTCCACCCAGTCAAGCCAGCACTAACTTTCATTGGATATTCATAAGAACAACGCTATCAAAGTCTTATCTTATCTTATCTACTTATATTTCCACGACAACATTCACTATTTTCTTGCCGGTATCACCGTTTCCATATAATTTCGAATCAAAAGTTATTTTCTCATCAAGCATAGCAAAGCAAGTTCTATAAATATTCTCTGTATCTGAGCCGGTTACTACATTATAACCATGATCCACAAGCTCCACCCATTCGGTTTCGTCTCTTAATGTTATACAGGGTTTGCTAAAAAAGAATGCCTCTTTCTGTAGTCCGCCACTATCAGTCATAACAAGCTTGCATCTTTCCAACATATAAACCATCTCAAGATAACTTACAGGTTCAATGATATAGATGTCAGAATCTGCAAATTGAATATTATGTTTTTTAACAAATTTCATCGTTCTTGGATGAAGCGGAAGAATTATTGGTATTTCTTTGCTTATTTTAATAAAAGCTTGAAAGATTGATTTCAGGCGATCTGAAATATCAGTATTTTCGGCCCGATGAATTGTTGCAAGAATATATTTTTCAGGTAATTTAAACTTTGGCTTTTTAGCAGATTGTTTATAATATTTTGCAGCATCGAGCATAACATCACCGACTAAATATGTGTCAGGCTGAAATCTGTTGGGAAAAGATTTTATATGATTACCGTCTTTATTGATAATGCCTTCTTCTTTAAGATTTTCAATCGCCTGTTTAGTCGGACAAAAAAGGAATGTGGAAACATGATCTGTCAGTACTCTGTTTATTTCTTCCGGCATATTACGATTATATGAGCGGAGTCCCGCTTCCACATGAGCAACAGGTATATGAAGCTTTGAAGCTGCAAGTGCTCCGGCAAGCGTTGAGTTTGTATCACCATATACCAGAACAACATCAGGGATTTCTTTCTGAAGTACAGATTCAATCTGTTCAAGCATCTGTCCTGTCATCGCCCCATGTGACAGCCCATTGATATTAAGAAAATAATCAGGGGTTGGGATGTGCATTTCTTCAAAAAAAACATCGCTCATGTTTTGGTCATAGTGCTGACCTGTATGAACGATTATTTCTTCTATTACTATTGAGCCGTTACCTGCTTCATTATTCTTTTCATTAATGGCACGCGATACAACAGCTGCTTTAATAAACTGAGGCCTGGCACCAACAATAGTAACGATTTTCATAGTTTAATATCACAAATCTATTTTAAAAATGGACACAGACACACACAGACTTACACAGACATCGTTTTGCGAAAAATAAACTTTGGGCGGTGCCTTCTATAACAATAAACCCTTCATTTCCGTCTATTTCACTGAATAAATTATTTTCCCTACTCTATCAATGTGTCCTGTCAAATTTTCGTTGCCAATTTCTTCATAATGCAACACATCAAAAAAATAGGGTAATGGTAATTCTTCATTTAAAATGGTATTTATGCGATTAACAATATCGTATGTAATTTCTTTTCCCTTTATTGCCAAATCAATATCAGAGCCTTTTTGATGGCTGTTTTTTGCGCGTGAACCAAAAATTATAGCCTGTTTTATTTCAGGAAACCTGGAAACAGCTTTTATTATGCATTAAATATCTTCATTTTATAAAACTGAATTAATCCTCCCACTTCTGCTTCCGATGGATTTTTTATCTTTAAAGTGCGCTCTAACAGTTTGAATGATTTTTCATAATTCTGGAAACGCTGTTTCCAGCGAATATCTTTATTTTCTGTTGTCATATTATTTGTCCGTTCGTTTCTGTGTGGTCTGCAAACGATCTTCATCAATCAGATATAATACCGTCATAATCTTTAGTGCAAGAAACGCATTTATATTTTTCATCCAGGCGATTACCGCACTCACACATACAGCCTATCAGTTTACCCGGATTACCCACCACAAGTCCGTAATCCGGGATGTCTTTTGTAACAACACTCCCTGCTCCCACAAAAGCATATTTTCCAATGGTTACACCGCACACAATTGTACAATTTGCGCCAAAAGTTGCACCGGTTTTTACTAAAGTATGACGAATTTCATCCATTCGCTTGATATGAGCCCGTGGATTATAAACATTTGTAAACACCATTGAGGGACCGCAAAATACATCATGTTCAAGGGTCACTCCCTTGTAGACCGATATATTGTTCTGTATCTTGCAACCCTTACCAATGATTGCTTCAGGACCTATGACTACATTCTGGCCGATATTGCATTTCTCACCTATAACAGAACCCGAAAGAACATGACTGAAATGCCATATTTTTGTTCCTTTTCCAATATCAACATTGTCATCTATTACAGCTGTTTCATGGGAAAAATAATTATTTTTTGAGTCAGATGATTTAGGACTGTAAACATGTAATTGATTTTTGGTATCCTTAAGATATACTTTTCCCCCATTATTCTCAAGAGAGTGCTGACTCGCATTTAGTATTTTTAATACACTAAGCCCTTCCTTGCCGTCGGTAATCGGTTTGTCCCCATTGGTCATTGAATGAAGGAAATGCTCACATTCCAGTTTCAGTGGTTCATCCTGAGGGATATCGATTCTTTCCGGATC
>JAUVJE010000174.1 GCA_030592355.1 Clostridia bacterium | reverse complement strand
CCCCGGCAAGCATGTTTTTATAAGGTTCGTTTACAACAAGTTCCGACATTGGAACATTGACAGCACCGTCTATATGGACAAGCCCATAATTTTCAGGCGACTGCACATCCACCGGGATTGCACCGTCTCCGATTAGCTCCAAAGCTTCTTTGGGAGTTACAATATATCCTCCGGTTTCTTCAAAATTGAAGCTGCCGCATCCGGAAATCATTACCGAAACAGCAAGAACCAGCACAATAAGTAAAGTAGTTTTTTTCACTTTCTCCCTTCCTTTCATCCTAGAGGTTTTTCTCAATTTCATTTTTACTAAGTGTTTCTTCGGAAATAACCTTTACCACCTTGCCGTTTTTAATAATAATAACCGAGGGACAATGTCCGGTTTTACACAATCTCTGTGCAAGCCCTCTGGACTTATAGGTGTCAACTCTGTGACAGCAATATTCATCGTACTCTTTTTCGAGTTCTTCGATTTCTTCAAGGAATTTCCTGTGATCGGCTTTAGAAGCATCAAATATATACGCTATTCCATCGCCTTTCATTATGATATTCTCAAAAATCTCAGTTTCTGCAATATATTTTTCAGCCATTACACCTGCCGTCGCGGCGTCTCCTACACAGGTAGCTACCTGACGCAGGAATTTGTCTCTGACATCACCTGCGGCGAACACACCCGGTACGCTTGTTTCCATATTCTCGGATGTAATCACATAACCGCTCTTGGTCATGTTAACCTTATCTTCATAAATGGATGTATTCGGAATATAACCAATAAACAAGAAGCATGTAAAACAATCAATAGATGTCAATTCGCCTGTTTTCAGATTTTTAAGAACAACTGTAGTCAGTTCATCTTCACCTTCAAAGCGTTCAACAACAGTATTGTGTAGAAATTCCATTTTCGGATTGGCAAGAGCTGCAGATTTAGCAACTTCGTTGCAGTCCATTATTCCTTCATCGTGAATAATAGAAACTTTAACCTTACTTGCAAATTTGGTTAAAAACATTCCTTCTTCAATCGCTGCATCACCGGAACCGATTACAAGAACTTCCTCGTCGGTACATGCCGCTGCATCGCAGGTTGCACAAAAGGCTATTCCCTTGCCTACATATTTTTCTTCATTTTCAGCACCGGTCAGCCGTGGTTTGCTTCCGTTGCAGATAATAACCGCTTTTGCTTTGTATCTGTTTCTGAATGTTTCAACAATTTTAATATCACCGGTAAAATCAACTGTTTTTACATTCGTCAGTTTGAATTTAACGCCGAATTTTTTTGCCTGCTGATGAAACAATTTCATAAGGCCTGTCCCTGTAGTCCCTTCCGGGAATCCGGGATAGTTCTCAATTTCATTTGTGTTTGTAGCGATACCGCCTACAAGAGCCTGCTCAATAACGATAGTCTTGAGACGCGCCCTTCCGCAATATATTCCGGCAGTGAGTCCTGACGCTCCGCCGCCGATTATAACTACATCATATTCTTCAATTTTTTTTTCTCTTGGCATGATTTATCTTCTTTCTTACGTAATTACATAAAATATTTTACAAGCAGTTTGCTTCCGATAACCGCACCCACAAACATGAATGCCGCAAAAACCCAACCTGATAACGACAGGGAGGCTATACCACTGAACAAAGCACCTATATTACATCCGGCGGCTATTCTTGCACCGTAACCCATCAGTAATCCACCCAACGATGCAGCGGCCACCTGTTTCCATGATTTAATTTTCTTTATCTTAAATCCTGACGCCATCATGGCAGCGAATAAAGCTCCTGCAATGATGCCAAGGTTTCTCCAAGTACCCGGATGATTCAGAACTCCGGCATTCAGGGTTGCCTGGGCTCCGGGCGAACTAAAGTAATACCACTTGTCAACCGAGCCGCCGAATAACTCAAACAGCCATGCTCCCCAATTTGCAAATACCCCCGATACTCCACATGGGTTGCCCGTAGATGCAAATGTTGCAATCTGGAAAACCGATAATAGGACAGCACCTGTTATGTATGGCAATGCGTCTTTAAACCACATCTTGTAAAATTCGTTTTTCTTAATTTTTTCGAAAAATGCCTTCAAGGCCTTTCACCTCCCGCAGATTTACCCAGAATATTATTTCATTTTTTCTATAATACATTCCCATTCGCCGTCGTCAATTTCTTCCAATTCAACTTCGTGTCCTTGTTTTCTGGCCCATTCGGGAACGTTTTTCATGGCACAGCTATGGTCTATCTGAACAATAAGAATATCGCCGACTTCCATCTTCTCCAGTGCCTTTTCAGACTTGACCAAAGGAATCGGGCAAGCTTCGCCTAAACAATCCAATACAACTTCTTTACTCATCTTAAACTCCTTAAAATAATTAATGCGACAGTTCGTTACTGCCCCTGTTTTCCCATTTATGTGCAATCACATATATTACTGCTATAATCAAGAGGTTTGCCAACAGCCCCCCGAACCATCCCAGATAGTCCGGCATAAACACCTTGGCGCCTCCTAATATGAAAGTTCTTTTCCACCATCCGAAATCGTGCGCCCCCCACAGGGAACCTACGACGAAAAAGAATAAGGCAATCACCTGCATCCAAAATCCTTCGCCGATTCTCATCAGTGTTCCCGAGGCACATCCGCCGGCTATGACCATGCCTATGCCGAACATCAGTGCTCCAACGCATGTAGCAATGCTGATGGCAGCGATATAGCTTTGTCCCGGAATTGCCAGTCCGTTTGCAAAATAACCGTATTTGATTGCAGTGAATCCAATGCTTGTTATAGCAAACGCTATCAAGACCGCTCTTGTCACTGAAGTACTATTGGTTAGGTAAGGATCCCTCATTGAAGCCGTGAAACAGAATCTCGACCTTTGGAGGATGAATCCGAAAGCAAGTCCAAACACCCAGTAAAGCAGGAGATTTTCTCCCTTGAAACCAAGCCAGACACCGATTCCCGCTATAACAACAAAAATAATCAATGCAATCGGTATTTGATTTTTCTTCTTACGTCTGCTTCCTCCCCTGGCCGAAGCTCTTGAAGACGTTCTTGTTATTCCTTCAGTCACTCCTTCACATCCTTTCAAAAAACATTGTTAATTTATTAACATTCACTGGTATGTTAACATAAAATCCTAAAAGTTATACACGTGTTTTCCTTATGCTGTATTAGTTTTTTTAATATTAGGATTATGGTATAATTTTTAATGCATTGTACTTGCATAATAAATATTCGGAGAGAAAAATGAATATAGAGTCCCTGAAATTTTTTTACGAAATAGCAAAAGCCGGCAATATCAGTTCTGTAGCAAAAAACGCTCATATCTCGCAATCAGCCCTTAGCCAGCAACTCAATAAGCTGGACTCAGAGTTTTCGGGAAAACTTTTGGAAAGAAGCAATAAAGGGGTAACGCTTACCCCAAAAGGAAATGTGGTTTTCAAATTTGCCGAGAACATACTCCGTATGCACAGTAAAATGCTGGATGAAATCGAACATATTGAAAGCAACGGTTCCGTTATAAAAGTAGAAGCATGCAATTCTATTGCAAATTATGCACTACCGTGTACTCTTATGCTGGTAAATAAACAGTACCCCAAACACAAGTATGAACTTAAGTCACGCTCTTCTGAGGATATCGTCACGGATGTGGCAAACAATATATGCGATATCGGTTTTTCATATATAACAAGTTTGTCCCAAAATCAAAATGATGTTGTTTCAATTAAGACCGGAATGAATGATATCGTGCTTGTCGGTAAAAATTTAAAGACTAACCCTGATGTACTGATGGTTGACAAGCTTCTTGATGCATGCATTATCACTTTTACAGGCAGAAACGACATTAATGATATCCTTACTAAGAATTTGAAGAAGCTGGGCTTCGAACGCGAAAATCTGAATTGCCATATGGAAGTCGAGGGTATTGAGGGTGCTAAAATGATGATTTCCCGTAACTACGGAATTGCCTTTCTTCCTTATATGGCCGTGAAAGAAGAGTTATATAAAAAGGAATTTAAAACAATTGTAGTTCCCGAGTTTAATATGGATCTTGAAATGCTGCTTCTATTTAAAAAAGACCACCCGCAGCATGTAGGAGAATTCATATCCTGGTTTATCAAAAAAGGCACCGAATCCTTCTGCTGACCACATCATTATTTTAACCAAGGTATCCGACCAAAGTATCCGACGGATACTTTGGACATTTGACCGAGTTATCCGACGGATAACTCGGTCAGAGTTTAGTGAGGGTAATTTCCCAGACGCCGTTCATAACTTCATCAATGACCATATTAACTTTTTTATTTTTATATTTATCTTTGACGGATTCAACCACGCAACTGTGGTCCACTACTATCATGAAGCTATCTCCAGATTCCATAACGGCAATTTCATCTTGAATTCGCAGCACCGGAATAGGGCACATTTCGCCAAAACTATCAATTACTTTCATTTCTTTACTCATACTGCCCCATAACCTGTCAGCGTAATTAATATATACCCGGTCAATACCAGAATAATATAAGAAATCACAATTGCACCAATGCCCTTTTTAAACATAAAACCGGTATCAAGGCCGTATCCGACGGGAACCGCACGGATGGATGTCGGAAGAGCAAATGCACTATTGCACGCAGCAGCGGCCAAAAATACAAAAGGGAGCGGATTTCTACCCAAACCAACTGTAACCGATATAACTATTGGAATAAGAACTGCACATGCGGCGGTAT
>JAUVJE010000237.1 GCA_030592355.1 Clostridia bacterium | reverse complement strand
GAAGCTTCCCGCTTCTTTTGTCAAATCTTTCATCAAAACTCTGTGAGATGCCAGCATATCATTAACCGCATATGGATTCATACCCAGCAGCCTTTCATATGCTTCAAAAGCGTTTTTCACTTCACGGATTTCTATTGGTGGACCCAGCACTCTCTTCCCGTCAACAATATCCGTCACTTGTTCTATAGATAGTGTATTGTTTTCAATAGCCAAAGAGGCCTGGATGGTCTTGACTCTGTTGTTCCTTCTAAGTTTTGGGTTTACATTCACTTCGCCCTGTATGGATATCAAGACCAAAGTTTCCATTGTTTCAGAAATTAAATGAACAATCCTGTCTGTAATTGTATATGGCGGAATATATCCCGACATACTTATCAACCCCTCTACAATCTACTTGTACTCTATTATACCGTACAAGTTAACATGGTTCAACCTTGTAACTTTCCTGAGTTTATGGGAACAAGTGTAAGGTTGCCCACACCTTTTAAACCGGCGGGTAATCAGATGAACAGGAAATAGAAATGGACAAACTGCAGGTCATCGGCTTTTCCTAATATATCCGTTTTGAACTGCCTGTTCCATTACAACGAGTTCTTCTTCGATTAGGAACTTAAAGTGTTTTGACCTTTTGCCGATAGACAGTCTTCCATTATTCTGAAGACACAGGTTTATAAACAGATCAATCTGTCGATCCGGCATATCAATTATGTCTTGAATCGCTCTTTTTGTTTTATCGTAGTTTGCCAGGAAATTAAGCTCTTCAATAAGTTCCTCCTCAATTGTTTTCAGTATGAAATCGTACAGCGCTTCCGCTTGCGCCGTCATGTCAATATACTGATACCAGGATACGGTTTCATTATTCACTTCCATTTGTCCAAACTCATCAAGCCTGTAGTCTATGAACTGCAGCAAAGGGCGTGAAAAGGCTTCCAATGAAGCATCATATTCCTGCGGGTTCTTAAGCATGGCAGCCGAGACAGGAAACATTAGTCCCTGTGGAACCATCCCCCGGATTGCGAGAATATTATGTATTAAAAACCGGTGGATTCGACCGTTTCCATCTCCAAAAGGATGCATAAATACAAAGCCATAAGATATTGCCGATGCATGAATAACAGGTGGTACTTCTCCATTTTTTAGTAATTTATGAGCCTGACAAAGCCCCTTCATCAAATCCGGCAGATCTTTGGGCTTCGGGCAGACATAATGTATAACCTCTTTTTGATAAGAAACAGTTTCGCCAACATAATTCTGGTCAGTGTGGTAGTCGTTTTCTTTAAACCGTTGGTCAACAATTCGGTTTTGCAGTTCTATTAACAGATTTTTTTTGCAAAAATCCTCTTTTTCAGCAAGTTCAAGGGATGCTATGAATTTCGCTGTCCTTGATGTATTAGGTTTTGCGTTTTCTATCTCAAATGATGATTTGCTCTCCTTTTTATATAGGTAGTTTAATGCACGGCGAAGTAAATTATCCGGATAGGATACAATAATATCTTCGCAGCGCTTCTGTAAATCGATGGAGTCCATTTTAGCCAGCTTTTCAGTTTTTCTTATTGTGGGACAAAATTCATTTGGGCCAAGAAGATTATTTACTACACGGTGGCGCTGTGAATTTTGCCCTGATGTAATGGTGTAATACAACTCCGGCTCTAATGCATATACATAATTTCCTGAAGTGATGTTTTCTATAGGCAGTTGTTTGTCGAGCATAAACTCATAAAAAAACCAAATTCTACGGGTATACTTTCCCAATGGTTTTGATTTTATGTAGCCTGCTATTTCTTTTTCAGAAATCACTTTGAAAATTTGTTTTAGCAGACTGAGGTTGACACCGTCATATTTAAATGCAAACTCAAGATGATCTCCCACACTATCGCCGGGCCAGTACTTCGCAGGAAAAATTTCATCAATGAATCCATCGCGGTCTTTAATGCGATGTGTTCCCGTTGATGCCACAGATGAGGTGTGCCAGTTAATCATACCTGAGATTTCAAATTTTGCCAGCAAATATGAATAACCAGCCGGACGTGTATTCAAGACACTTGTTTCCATGATATATCCTCGCAAAACTGCTATTACACCAATAATATACTTAATTATTAGCATTATGTCAATAAAACGCTTATTTTTGAGCAATAACTAGAAAAACAGTTACCAATGTACAATGTTGGATTACAAACCTGCTTCATGCTGGTAAAACAGTTATTTCCTAAGAAAAATGTTTATAAATATGATCTGCGTTAGTAAAATAGTTAAATATGAAAATACTGCTCCTGTCCTATATTCTCTAAAATGCAGTATAATTAAATAAGATATTTAAGTGCTTAGAGGTGAAAAAATAAGCAGCTTTATTCATTGTGTCTTGAAAATGAAATTTTACACTAATACAATCTTGTACTAAAAAAAAAAGATTTTTTAGCCCATTTCGCGCACTATTTATCTATGAAAAAGAGGCTGTTATTTTAAAACAGCCCCTATTTCACTAATAGTTTCAATGTGCTAATATACAATACCTTGTGATTTCATTGCAACTGCAACTTTCATAAATCCTGCTATATTCGCACCAATAACCAAGTTGTGCTCATCGCCGTTTT
>JAUVJE010000230.1 GCA_030592355.1 Clostridia bacterium | reverse complement strand
TTTGCAACACCTATAGCATGTTTTACACCGACGAATTCAGCAAAATTCTTTTCAAATTTTTATAAGTCGGCCCGCATTATAAAATCCTCACGCTCAATTATTACATCATCAACAATACTATAAATTTCTTCCTTATATTTTTTCACATTACATGGCAAATCTACAAACGGCACTTCCATGTTATTATTCTCCTTTCAAGCCATGGTTTTTACTACTTCTACAATTTTTTTATAATCCGGATAATATAATGCTTCCAATGGCCCTGATGCAGGTGCAGGAATATCAGGCAAAGTTACTCTTTTGATAGGAGCTTTTAATAAATCAAATCCTTCGGTAGCTGCAATCGCCGCAACTTCAGCAGCAACCCCGCCTGTTTTCCACGTACCGTCAGCAATTATTAGGCGTCCTGTTTTCTGAATAGATTTTAATATGATTTCTGAATCTATAGGTGAAATTGATCGGAGATCTATAACTTCAGCTTTGATATTATCTGCGGCGAGTTGCTTCGCGGCTTTTTCAGCTTCCTTAACCATATATGAAGAGGCAACGATTGTTATATCATCCCCTTCTATAGTCACTCTGCCTTTATTCAAGGGGGCAGAATAAACTTCTTCGGGAACATCACATTCTTCATCATACAACCATTTGTCATCAATATAAAGGACAGGGTCATCATCCATAATAGCAGCAATCAACATTCCTTTTGCGTCATAGGGATTTGAGGGCATAACGACTTTTATACCAGGAATATGCATAAATATTGACTGTAAAGCCTGGGAATGTTGCGCTGCCTGTTCTCCTCCTCTATTTACTATACCACGGATTGTCAAAGGGACAGTAAGTCTTCCGCCAAACATATAATTCCAGTTTGCCGCATGATTACATATCTGATCCATTGCATAATACATAAAATCCATCCTGGCATGAGTAACCACAGGACGTAAACCGGAAATTGCCGCGCCTACCCCAAGGCCGGTAATGCCATTTTCTGAAACAGGTGTATCAATAACTCTCATTTGGCCGTATGTATCATACAGTCGAGCAGTTGTTTGACCAACGTACCACGGGCTATTAACACCGACACCAATTATGAAAACCCTCTCATCCTTTTCCATTGTCTGAAAAAGGGCCTCATTTATTGCCTTTGAATAACTTAAATTTCTCATTGTATTACCTCTGATTCGGTATTAATAGCATGGCGCAATAGATTCTGTGAATTCGGATAATTGCTTGCTTTGGTAAATTCAAATGATTCCTCTACTTCTTTTTTTAATCTTTTTTCGATATCATCCAATTTTCTTGAAGAATAATCTTTTTTCTTAGTTAAAACGCTCCTAATCTTTTTAATAGGACATCTCTCCATCCAATATTCAACATCCTTTTTTTTGCGATAACCAACATCAAGGTCAGGTGTAGGTCCAACGTGAGCCAACCATCGGAAAGTCATACATTCAATGAAAGCAGGTCCTTCACCATTACGTATTTTTTCTATCATCTTCCGTGCCGTATTGTATACTGCGACAGCATCATTACCATCTACTCTAACAAATGGTATGCTGTTTGCTTTTACCTTCATGCTTAAATCCGGATTGGCTTGCCTCATAGATATGGGTAAATGCGTCGAAAACAGATTGTTTTCACATACAAAAATTATCGGCAACTTATATAAAGAAGCTATATTAAGACATTCATAAAACACGCCCTCGTCAGTAGCGCCGTCTCCAAAAAATGCAACACTAACCTTTCCATTACCAAGCAGCTTTCCCGAAAATGCCGTTCCGAGTGCAAGTGGTATATTCCCAGCTACAATTGCAGAACTACCCATATAGCCTACTTCCGGCGCGACTAAGTGCATGGAACCGCCTTTACCTTTGGAACAGCCCGTTTCTTTTCCATACAATTCTGCCATTAATTCCTTTAACCCACCACCCTTGGCAATATAGTGTCCGTGACTTCGATGTGTACTAAACACATAATCATCAATGTTCAAATTCTGACAAACACCTGCTGCTATCGCTTCTTGACCTACGTATAGATGAACCGGACATATTATTTCTTTCTCATAGAGTCTCTCCGCAACCTTTTCCTCAAATAGTCTTATCTTGAGCATGGTCACATACATCTCTTCAAGAACTCCTGTTGGTAACGATTCTATTGATTCGGAAAATCCCTCACTCATATACCCCTCCATTATAAATCAGAATCTTTAAAATGGTTTTCATACATTTCCTGCGCTTCCTCGTAATCGTCTATTCGCCCGATATCTATCCAGTATTCATTCATTAAATACCGCATTATCGGCGCTTTGTTCTCTAATAATTTTTTCATTAAATTATCCATTCCAAAGTACACATCCTTTGGAATATCGTAAAATATTTCCGGTTTCATGATGTATATCCCCGCCACTATTTCAAGTTTGATATCCGGCTTTTCTTCTATTCCCGTAATGTACGTTTCATCATGATAAACATTGCCGAACTGAAATGGCATGAGGATTTCTTTCGTAACCACAGTAAATCTTGACTTATGATTGCATGCAAAGCCATACAGCTTCCCAAAATCAATCGTTGTCAAGATATCCCCGTTCATTACTAAAAAGGGTTCGGTCAGCTTGTCTTCAAGAAGTTTTAGTGGCCCGCAGGTGCCCAATGGTTTTTCCTCTTTGCTAACCGACAATTTGACGCCCAAGTGAGATCCATCACCGAAAAATGATCGAATGTAATCGGATTTATAATTGGTCGCCAAAAATATTTCATCAAACCCATATTTCCTAAGGGAAGATATCTGGATTTCGAGGATGGACTTTTCCCCCAATGGAAGAAGTGGTTTTGGTATGACTTGAGTAAAAGGCTTCAGGCGGGTCCCAAGACCCCCTGCCAGTATGACTGCTTTCATTTTTCACCTATACGTGTAACATTTAAGTTTTTCAAAAAGACTTTTTTGACAGGATTAACAAGA
>JAUVJE010000121.1 GCA_030592355.1 Clostridia bacterium | reverse complement strand
GGAAATTATCCTCGGCAATTTTCCCTCCATTCAGTTGTTTTTCAAGTTTATAATAAACCATTAATTGTTAACAGGCAATTTTATATAAACACCCGCCAATATATTCACACCGCTTTCCATTAAATTATTTAGATTGAATAAACCCGGAGCCTTTGCAGACCCCGGGTTTATACTACAGATAAGTTTTTATACATGGTATATTGTCTTAAATGTCTTTAGGTAACACTTTATTGAGAATAATACCTACGATCGCTGCAATAAATAGTCCTGAAAGTGTAACGTTGCCAATTGGTATTCCACCCATTGAACTTATTCCAAGTCCAAGGCCGAGTATAGGTGCAACAATAATCAGATTTCTGGAATGGGCAAAATCAAGTTCTGCCTGCGATATCGTCCTTAAACCGACACTTGCGATAATACCGAAAAGTATAATGCTGACACCACCCATGACCGGACCCGGTATTGTCTGTATGATTGCTCCGAATTTCCCAACAAGACTAAGCACAATTGCGAAAACCGCAGCGAGTCTCAGCGTGGCCGGGTTATAATTCTTTGTTACAGCCAAAACACCTGTGTTTTCTGAATAAGTTGTATTTGCAGGTCCGCCTATAAATCCTGCAAAAATCGTTGCAAGACCATCGCCTAGAAGAGTTCTGTGCAGGCCGGGATCTTCAAGGAAGTTTTTACCTACAACATTTCCGTTTGTTGTAATATCCCCAATATGTTCTACAAATGTAACAATTGCTATTGGAGCAATCAGCATAATTGCCGTCCACTCAAATTTAGGCAATATGAAGAATTCCCCTCTGAATATCTGATTAAAACTGAACCAATCTGCTTTTGCTACTATATCAAGATTGACAAGGTCCGGTCCGCCTGTGACTTTCAATATAATACACAGTACATACCCGGCTGCAATACCGATAAGAATCGGGACCAATTTGAAGAAGCCTTTTGTAAACAGCATTACTCCGATAATTACTAAAACTACAAAGGAAGCCACCCACCAATTGCCTCTTGCGCCTAACCCCGGAGCAAGTCCAATTGCCACAGGTACTAAGGATAAGCCGATAACCATTATTATCGGACCTGTAACGATCGGTGGGAAAAAGCTCTTAATTCTATCTACCCCAACCAATTTTGCCAATAATGCAAGTATTAGATAAAGTATACCGGCGCATATGATACCGCCGCCTGCCATTGCAATACCCTCTTTTGTAACACCGGCTTCCGTACCAATGCCGGTTACGGCTGCAACTCCGCCTATGAACGCAAAGCTCGAGCCCAAGAAAACGGGCACCTTGCCTTTAGTCACCAAATGGAACAACAGAGTTCCAATACCCGCTGCGAACAACGCGACTAACGGATTAAGTCCGGTGAGCATAGGCACCAATACCGTTGCACCAAACATTGCGAAAAGATGCTGAAAGCCCAGCAAGAATTCTTTTCCGCCGAAATTTGTTTCTTTCGTCATGATTTCCCCCCTATTATAATGTTGACATGAACATATCCACCCATGAAAAAACTTTCCTTTCGGAAAGTGCACAGCAACACGGGATTTGCTCCCGATCCGCCTTGCAAGTCTCTCCGGACTTTCTTTAAAGGCACAACATATTCAATAATTAAAATAATTATACCCCGTATATTGTGGTTTGTCTATAATTTCCAATTGAATTTCAGACATTTTTATTACCATGTCATATAAATGACGTACCTTGCCTATACCAGATACAATAGTAGGCAAGGTACGTCATCCGGTGCGTAGGACACCTTTGGTGTTTCGCAATGCATAATATGATTTTCAGTGTAAGAAACGCCAATATTGTCCGTGCACATTCCGTTTTAGGAATCAGGCAGCTTAAAAGGCAAGGTACGTCATCCGGTGCGTAGGACACCTTTGGTGTTTCGCAACACATAATATGATTTTCAGTTAATCACCCAGTGTCGATTAATCGATTTTAATTTAGAAAATTTATTTGCGAACAACAAACAACCGGCATCGGATGATGCCGGTTGTTATACTTATGATTTATTTCTGAATTGAATCCCTGACCTTAACCGCAATATCCGGAACATCAGTAATGAATCCTGAAACATTATCATTTACAAAACGCTTCATTTGGTCTTCACTGTTTACCGTATATGGGTTGACAAATATATCTTTCTTAATAAGCTTTTGAATAACCTTATCTGATATAGCCAGCTTGTTCGGGTGATAACCGCTAAAATCATGTAATTTCAAATATTCCCATGGATTTACCATTGCACATGCAGTCAACGCAGCTATTTTTGCATCTTTATGAAGTTTCTTTACATATGCCAGGCTGTAGTGATTAAAAGATGAATAAATAATCTGTTCGCAAATATCAAATTTTTGAACGGTTTTAACTAGCTTCTTTTCAATGCCCACATCATACGGACTGCCTGTCTTGATTTCAATATTCAATACCATGTTCTTATCTTTTATAAATTTCAATACTTCTTCAATCGATGGGATTTTTTGTCCCTTATACTCTTTATCAAACCAGCTGCCTACATCCAGTTTTCTCAGTTCAAAATAAGTATGGTCTTTTACCATGCCGCCGCATTCTTCACATCTCCCCAAATTAAAATCATGGTGCACCATTATATGTCCGTCTTTTGAAAAAAGCACATCGATTTCGATTCCGTCGGCTCCCATTTCATAAGCCTTTTGGAACGCTGCCAATGTGTTTTCCGGTGCGTAAGCTGATGCCCCTCTATGGGCTATTACGGCTGTTTTTGTTCTCAAATTAATCATCCCCTTTAAAATATTTTTACGTGGAGCGGATGAAGGGAATCGAACCCTCATGACCAGCTTGGGAAGCTGATGTTCTGCCACTGAACTACACCCGCATGCCTAAGATGTCCGTTTAGCGGTCATGCAACACCCTGTTTTTCCCCGCCATAAATACATCTTTAATTATATCAATATTGTGATGCATGTCAACTTATTAAAAACCAATATCCCCTTTTGAACGAGCTACTGCTTCTCTCCAACCAATCATAGTTTTTTTACGCATTCCACATAGCCCGGACGGTCTATAAATTTTATCTGTTTCAATAAGATTCTTAAGGTCATCCTTTGATTTCCAGAATCCTGTTGCCAGTCCCGCAAGAAAAGCTGCGCCTAATGCCGTTGTTTCCCTGATAACCGGCCGAATAATTTCAAAACCAAGTAAATCCGATTGAAATTGCATCAAAAATCCATTTGCGCTCGCACCGCCGTCTACATAAAGCCTGCATGGCATCGCTCCTGTATCATCCTCCATAACCGCCAATACCTCCGAAGTTCTATAAGCAATGGCTTCAAGCCCCGCTCTTACAATGTGTGCCTTTGTCACTCCCCGGGTAAGTCCTGTAATGGAACCCCGGGCATACATATCCCAATACGGTGTTCCGAGTCCCGTAAATGCAGGCACAAAATACACCCCCCCGGAATCATTAACGGATTCAGCCATAGCCTGGCTATCCGCTGCGTTTTCCATAAACCCCAAATTATCTCTTAACCACTGTATTGTAGAGCCGGCATTAAAAACACTGCCCTCCAGAGCATATTCGGTTTCCCCGTTTATTCTCCATGCAATGGTTGTCAAAAGCCCTCCATTTGAATAAATAATGTCTTTTCCTATATTCATCAGTATAAAACAACCTGTTCCGTAAGTATTCTTTGAATCTCCTTTTTCAAAACAGGTCTGTCCGAATAACGCCGCCTGCTGGTCCCCTGCTATTCCCGAAACAGGGATTTTAACGCCATCTAATTCATATTCAAAAACAATGCCTGAAGAATCTACAACCTTCGGCAATATATCCATTGGAATATCCAGGATTTCACATAATTCATCATCCCATTTTCCTGTTTTGATATTAAAAAGCATTGTTCGCGATGCATTTGAGACATCCGTGGCATGAACCTTCCCGCCGCTCATCTTATACATCAGCCATGAATCTATAGTTCCTGCCATTATATTGCCCTGCTCAGAAAGTTCTTTGGCTTTCGGAATATTTTCGAGAATCCATTTGATTTTAGTGCCTGAAAAATATGCGTCCGGCACCAATCCGGTTTTCTCTTTTATCATTGCAGTATAACCGGTTTTAACCAACTTCTCACATATCGGGGCGGTTCTTCGGCACTGCCAGACAATTGCATTGCAAACAGGTTCTCCTGTGCGGCTGTCCCACACTACAACGGTCTCCCGTTGATTGGTTATTCCTATAGAATCAATCTCATAAGCTTTAATTCCTGTTTCATCGAGCATCCGCCTCATCGCGGACATTTGGCTGCTATAAATCTCTTCCGGATCTTGATCAACCCATCCGGGTTTGGGAAAAATCTGCTTTAATTCCACATTCTTTGCACCTGCCGACTTACCATTGCTGTTGAAGGCAATTGCACGGGAGCTGGTTGTTCCCTGATCCAGCGCTAAAATATATTTTCTCATAGAAATCCTCCCGGATTTGATTAGCTTTCTAAATATAGAACAAATCTGTTTGAAAACCGGCTTATTTCAATTTCTTAACCGCTTCCTTAAATACCCTTCCGCGAACTTCAAAATTGGGAAACATATCATAACTCGCGCTGGCCGGTGACAGAATTACGGTATCGCCTTCAACTGCTATTTCTGCAGCTGCTAAAACAGCTTTCTCAACAGATGCGACTTCTTTCACAGGTATATCCCCGCCTTTTCCTGTCTTTTCTTTCTCAGTTTCAAATGCCGCCTTGATTTTCGGTCCGGTTTGCCCAACAAGTATAAGTCCCTTTACCTTTTCTATGATAAGCGGACCCATCATGTCATATGGAATTTTTTTATCATAACCACCGGCAATTAATATTAATTTACCGTCGAATGAATGTAGACTGGCATTGGTTCTTGTAGGAGAACTACCTATGGAATCGTTGTAATACCATACACCGTTGACCTCCATAACTGGCTCTGTCCTATGCTCAACACCCGTAAATAAGCCAGCGACTTTTTTCATATTCTCTACATCCACGAACTCATATACAGCTGATATTGCAGCCATATAATTTTCCACATGGTGAATTCCCTTAAGAAGAATCAATCCTCTGTCAAAAAGATAGTTTTCCTTTCCCCCGTCAAAATAAACAATCCTATCGCCATCAAGAAAAGCACCATCTGCCGGAGCTTTCCGGCGCGAAAACCATATCACATCCGCTGCTGCATCCTTTTCAAAGTCAGCGGTGATTTTATTATCCATATTAAGAATCAATTTGTCCCCTTTTTTTTGATACCTGTAAATATTTTTCTTAGACCAGATATATTCGTCAATCACTTTATGAAAATCAAGGTGATTCGGAGACATATTTGTAATTACCGCAATATCCGGACTTTTATCCTTTATTGTCTGCAGTTGGAATGAGCCGAGTTCGAGAACCACCATATCCGTTTCCTTGATTTCATCCAGCTTGTCAAACAATGGAGTTCCAATATTGCCTCCTACCCAGACTTTATATCCCTGAGCCTTAAGCATTTCACCTATTAAAGTAGTAGTAGTGGTTTTTCCATCGCTTCCGGTCACCGCAATAATTTTTGCTCTGCACATTTTCATGAACACTTCCATTTCACTGGTCATGAATGCGCCGCGCCGAATTTCCTTTATAAATACAGGGATATCCGGTCTGATTGCCGGAGTCTTGAAGATGATGTCAAATCCTTTAAGATTTTCAAGATATTCAGACCCTGTAAAAAAATGCACATTATCCATTCCGTCAAACTCTTTGATGAAAGATTGAAGTTTTATATATGGCGCAGTATCGAATCCGGTTATGTCCACACCAATGTTTGCAAGATACCTGACAAGCGGTCTGTTGCTTATTCCTAAACCAACGGCTGCAATCCTTTTCTCCTTGATTTCTTTCTTATATTCCTCAAACCGGTTATTCATCATTTCCTCCAAAATTCGGTATTGTGCCGTTTCTTCTTTTCTATTATAATACCATATACAGGCGAGAATGGTGGAACTGGCAGACTCGCTAGATTCAGGTTCTAGTGTACGCAAGTACGTGTGGGTTCGAATCCCACTTCTCGCACCAATATGAAAACGACTCTCTTCTATCACGGGTCGTTTTCATCGTGGAATGAACAACATTTTCATGTTCACCAGGAATAACGCAAGCATTGTACTGAAGACGTAGTCAAAGGACGTTGCGACAGTTATTCCTCAAGTGAAATACCAAGGTTGTTCCCACACCGCTTAATCCTTATAACGACTCTCTTCTACCAGGGGTCGTTTTCATCTAGCTGATGTTTTATTCATCTTTACTATAGCCTTAACTACTTTTTCCTTGTTGTTCATGACAAATTCCATTGCTCCGGCTATATCTTCAAAGTCAAATGAATGGCTTATGATATTTTTTATGTCAATTTTCCCATCAGACACCATTTTCAAGGCTGTGGGAAATATATTTCTGTATCTGAATATAGTCGTAAAATCAATTTCTTTACTGATGGCTCTATTTAAATTTATGCTGACATTGCCGTCCGAACCCATGCCTACAAGAACAATGGAGCCTCCTTTTTTGCAATTGTCTACTGCATCATTTATTGTAGGTGAAATTCCTACACAATCAATTACAACATCCATTCCCATATCATCGGTAATGTCCGCTATGAGGGCATGCAGGTCTTTCTGAGACGTATTAACGGTGAAATCCGCCCCCATGTTGTCAGCAGCCTTTAATCTGTTGTCAAGCACGTCAGTGATTATAACCTGGGATGCGCCATAGGCTTTACAGGCAAGCATGGTTACAAGACCGATGCAACCAGCGCCAAGCACTAATACTTTTGAACCGGGGAATACACCTCCCCGCTGGGCTGCATATATGCCTATTGCCAGCGGTTCTATCAAAGCCCCTTCTTTCGTTGAAACATTTTCCGGTAATTTGAACACCATATCAGCCGGATAAGAAATATACTCACAAAATGAACCATCTACCGGAGGCGTGGCCATGAATATCATTTCTTCACAAAGATTGTATTTCCCGCTTTTGCAAAAAGCACATTTATTACATGCATAACCGGGCTCCGGAACAACTCTGTCTCCCACTCTCAAGTTTTTTACACCTTCTCCTTTTTCAACAACTGTACCTGAACATTCATGTCCCAGGATTATTGGTTCTTTAACAACAAAATCACCAATTCGACCATGTTCATAGTAATGGACATCAGAACCGCAGATACCTACATAATCAATTTTTATCAGAACTTGCCCTGATTGAACCACCGGTTTATCAATATCTTGAATTGCCATCTTTCTTATTTCTGTTAGTACAGCCGCTTTCATATATGCCTCCCGCTTATAGAATTCAACATCATTATATAACAAATCCAGTCTCAGTTAACCATTATTTAAGGTCTGTTGCACAATCTGGATTCGCAATGTGGTGGAAGCTCTGATTTGCCCAATGAAAAATCGAGTAGGGGGAAATTTCTTCCCCCTCTCACACCACCTGGCATGCCGTTCGGCACCAGGCGGTTCAATTCAAATAGTAATCCAAACAACTAACAAGTCCTCGCTTAG
>JAUVJE010000180.1 GCA_030592355.1 Clostridia bacterium | reverse complement strand
TTAAACTTTATTAAATTAAATATAAATATGGTAAAGGAGGATGCTGAAGAAAACTGTAGCACAAATCAACGAAAAGATTAAAAATGGCACGGCTGTTGTAGTCACTGCTGAAGAGATCATTGGAATAGCTGAAAAAAACGGCTATAAAAAGGCGGCTGAGATGATAGATGTCGTAACGACGGGGACGTTCGGACCTATGTGCAGCTCCGGAGTTTTTATCAACTTTGGGCACTCCAGTCCTCCGATTAAGATGCAGACACTTACTCTGAATGATGTTCCTGCTTACGCAGGGCTTGCAGCAGTAGACGCATATATTGGAGCGACAGAGCTTTCATTGACCCAAGGTATCGAGTATGGCGGAGGACATGTCATTGAGGAACTGGTTGCCGGTAAAGACGTTGCCCTAAAAGCAAAAGCACATGGCACCGATTGTTATCCCAGGAAAGAGATTGAAACTACAATTAATAAAAATAACGTTAACCAGATATATATGTACAATCCCAGAAACGCATATCAAAATTATCCTGCAGCAACTAATTCTACTGAGAAAACTATTTATACATACATGGGAACGCTTCTGCCGGAATTCGGCAATATCACTTATTCAACGGCCGGAGAGCTGAGTCCGTTGCTGAATGATCCATATTACAGAACAATAGGGCTTGGTACCAGAATTTTCCTTGGCGGTGCGCAAGGTTATGTAACATGGGAAGGAACCCAGCATAATCCGGAGCAAAAAAGAGGGGAAAACGGTGTCCCGTTAAGTCTATCCGGAACTATAGCTGTATCAGGTGACTTGAAAGATATGTCAACAAGGTATGTCAGAGGTGCGGTATATGATAAATACGGTGTTTCATTATTTGTGGGAATTGGAATCCCAATCCCAATAATTGATGAAGAAATTTTGAAATATACAACCGTAAAAAATTGCGAAATCAGAACGGCTCTCGCAGATAAAAGTGGGAAAGAATCACTTCCGGAAAGCTACACATTTGAAGAATTGCAAAGCGGAAGCGTTAATTTCAGGGGCAGAGAGATTAAAACAGCTCCATTGTCCAGCATAAGCAGAGCAAGGGAAATTGCAAATGTTCTAAAAGAGTGGATAGAGAAGGGTGATTTCCTTCTCACGGAAGCGGTGGCACCGTTGCCGCAGACAAATAAAATAAAAAAATTAGATATAAGGGGGTATAGTAAAATGAAAAAAGTTAAAGTAAAATTACATTTTCCGAGAAAGTGGATTAGCAAACCCCTCATGTCCGAGGTTATCTCCAGATATGGCATAATATTCAACATTCTGCATGCTGATATCAGTTATGACAGCGAGGGAACATTAATTGCCGAATTGAGCGGAGATGATGAAGCGGTTAATAATTCATTGGATTACATCGATTCAGTGGGCGTACAGTATAAACTCTATAATAAATCCATTATCAGAGATGAAGATAAATGCATTGACTGCGGCGCTTGCACAGCTGTTTGCCCTTCAAATGCACTGACCATGGATGAGAACAACGAACTCAAGTTCGACAAGGAAAAATGCCTGGTATGCGAACTATGCATAAAAGCATGCCCGCTTGGGATAATAAGCACTGAATTCTAATCCCGCTGCAAGGCAGTTGTAAATCATTATTAAGCATGGTATTCCGAGGATACTGTGGTAAAAGCTACAAATTATCCCCGGGATGCTGTGTTAAAACATAAAATCATCCTTGGGATACTTTGTTTATTAGACTAATATTCCGGGGCCGGTTTACAGAGGCTTGGTAACAGTATGTATAGAAAACGTTCATATAGGAATCTGTTTGGCAATGAACTTGTAATGTTTAATATCTGTGTAGGTGAAACTGACCTGATGATAGGCTGCGACAGTGATTTAAGCTCTGCGGCTCTCAGATATGTCCGCAGGGCGCGTTCTGACATCAACAGACATATCGACATATATCCTGAATTTAAAACATCCCTGGCGCCTTTGAAGGTCAGTGGAGGTTATCCGGATATAGTCAATAACATGATTCTTGCGGGAATCTCAGCTAAAACCGGTCCAATGGCAGCTGTTGCCGGCGCAGTGGCAGAATATACAGGAAAGAAACTATTAGAGCATTCAAAACAAGTATTTGTTGAAAATGGAGGCGATATATTTTTCGCATCTGATAAGGACAGAATTATCGGAATATATGCGGGGAAGTCAGTGCTGTCCAACAAAATAGCAGTTAAGATCCGCTGTGATATGTTCCCGTTGGGCATATGCACATCATCAGGTACGGTCGGTCATTCATATAGTATGGGTAATGCAGATTCGATAACGGTTTTTTCGAAAAATACAGCGCTTGCTGATGCAGTGGCTACTGCGGCGGGAAATATAGTACAATCACATGAAGATATTAAAAAGGCCCTTGGATTTGCCATGGGCATTGAAGGAATACTCGGAGTTGTGACGATTATCGGGGACAAACTGGGTGCCATGGGGGATATTGAACTTGCGTCACCGGCTGAACAAGGTTAGAATTAAATAAAAAATGGGGTAGATATGAGAAACAGGATAAAACAATCAAACCGAATAGTTATAAAAGTCGGCACATCCACACTGACGTATAACAACGGTAAGATTAATCTTCTGAATATAGAAAAGCTGGCAAGAAAAATATCAGATCTTTCAAATCGCGGCAGGGAAATTATTCTGGTTACGTCCGGAGCCGTAGGAATTGGTGCAGCGCGCCTTGGCCTGTCAGAAAAGCCGGTGCTTATTACAGAAAAGCAGGCAATAGCTTCTGTCGGACAATCGGAACTCATGCATTTGTATTCAAAGCTATTTTCCGAATTCGGAAAAATTGTGGGACAGATTCTATTGACCAGAGAAGTTTTTTCAAATGATATTATGAGAAATAACGCCCGTAATACTTTTATGAGTTTGATTAGCAAAGAAATTATTCCCATCGTCAATGAAAATGATTCGGTATCTACCGAGGAGTTAGAATTTGACGAAAATAATTCTTTTAGTGAAAACGACACGCTTGCCGCTATGGTTTCGGTTTTAGTTGACGCAGACCTGCTTATAATTTTATCTGACATAGACGGTTTTTATACAGGAGACCCAAGGGAAGACAACAATGCGAGGATATTAGAAACCGTGACTGATGTAAACGGGGAAATACAGAAATTTGCAGGCGGTAACGGAACGGTGAGGGGTACCGGCGGCATGGTAACAAAGTTAAATGCAGCAAAATTATGTATAGAGAACGACATTAATGTGGTTATCGCAAATGGCGGCAACATGGATAATATTGACGGTATAGTAGACGGTAAAACCATCGGTACGTTATTTGTGGGGAGAGTGGAATGAGTTATCTTCATGAACTCGGGAAAAAGGCAGCGGACGCCGGTAAAATACTGGCGTTGAAAAGCGCAGCAGAAAAAAATACTGCTCTTTGGACTATGGCGGATGCCTTGATTAATTCCATGGATAAAATTATAGAAAAAAATAACATTGACGTGATAAATGCCGAAAATGCGGGAATAAGCGGCTCATTTAAAGACAGACTGATATTAAACGAAAAAAGAATAGAGTCAATGGCGCAGGGGCTGATTGATGCTGCAGGTCTTGACGATCCGGTTGGAGAAGTTCTTGAAACACTTGAAAGACCAAATGGGTTAAAAATCGAAAAAGTCCGGGTACCGTTGGGTGTTGTGGGGATGATATACGAAGCCCGTCCAAATGTTACATCTGATGCTGCAGGGTTGTGTCTAAAAGCAGGCAATCCGGTAATTCTCAGGGGGGGAAGCAGAGCTATTAATTCTAATAAAGCCATAGCCGATGTTATGAGAGAAGCATTGGGAAGATGCGGTTTTCCCATTGACTGCATACAGCTTGTCGAGAATACGGACAGAAGAACAGCAGTTGGGTTGATGAAACTTAATGAATATATAAAAGTGCTTATACCAAGGGGAAGTGCGTCTCTTATTAATGAAGTTATAAAAAATGCTACGGTTCCGGTCATTGAAACAGGTATAGGAATATGCCATGTTTATGTGGATTCTGATGCTAATCTTGATATGGCGGTAAACATAACCGTTAATGCAAAGACCACCAAGCCCAGTGTTTGTAATTCCGCGGAAGTATTGCTTGTACATGAGAATGTATATAGAGAATTTTTACCAAGAGTATATGACGAAATGAATCATTTTAACGTAGAAGTCAGGGGATGCCCGCTGACATGTGAAATCCTTCCTGACGCAGCGGTTGCGGGGGAAAATGATTTCGATACGGAATTTCTGGATTTCATAATGGCTGTAAAAGTAGTTCGTGATGCAGACATGGCTATTGACCATATCAACACTCACGGAACAAGACATTCTGAAGTAATTGTAACTGAAAACAAAAAAACAGCGATCGCCTTTACATCAAGAATTGATGCTTCCGCAGTATATGTAAATGCTTCAACGCGTTTTACCGACGGCGGGGAATTTGGAATGGGTGCGGAAATCGGCATAAGCACACAAATGCTTCATGCAAGGGGACCTATGGGCTTGAAAGAACTTACATCATACAAATATAT
>JAUVJE010000204.1 GCA_030592355.1 Clostridia bacterium | reverse complement strand
TTTTTCTTTACTTCCTTGAAAACCACGGGCGCCAGTCTTTCAATCGCTTTATAAAGGGCAAATTCCTCTTCTTTATTGGTTGCTTTGGCCAGTTCTTCAGCTTTACTCTTCAGAATTACGCTCCTTGGATCTGACTTAGTATACACAGCATGGCCTATCCCATAGATAAGCCCCGTCCTGTCATATGCTTCCTTTTTGAGAATTTTTGCCAAATAAGCTGAAATTTCACTGTCGTTTGACCAATCTTTCACATTTGTCTTGATTTCCTTCATCATTCGGTTAACCCTAATATTGGCTCCACCATGCCTTGGGCCTTTAAGAGCGCCTACTGCCGCTGCAATCGAAGAATAAATATCTGTCCCTGATGATGATACGACATGGGCTGTGAAAGCAGAATTATTTCCACCTCCGTGTTCAGCATGCAATACAAGCATCAAGTCAAGAATTTCAGTTTCAATTTTAGTATATTCGCCGGAAGCCCTGCTCATTTTCAGCAGGTTCTCAGCTGTTGACAACTCAGGGTCGGGAGTGTGAATAACCAAACTCTTGTCCTTGAAATTATATACTTTTGTCTGATATCCATAAGATATCAATGCGGGAAACCGTCCAATTAACTCGATGCTCTGCCTGATTAAATTAACAACACTTGTGTCATCGGGATTTTCATCATAAGAATACAGAACCAGCACACTCTGAGCTAATTTATTCATAATATCTTTGCTTGGGGCTTTTAAAATCATATCCTCAAGAAAATCTTCAGGCAATTCTCTGCTTTTACCAAGCAATTCCATAAACTTTCTCAGGTCTTTCGCTGAAGGCAGGTTTCCAAACAGAAGCAGGTATATGCATTCCTCAAACCCAAAACGACCGTCACCAATGAATCCATCTGTTATTTCACTTACATCGATTCCCCGGTATTTTAAACGTCCTTCTACAGGAACTTTTTCATTTTCATCCATTATGTAACCATGGACATCACCGATTTCCGTAAGACCAACAAGAACACCGGTGCCATTGCTGTTTCTCAGACCTCTTTTAACCTCATACTTATTATATACCGAGGGCAATATATTATTGTTTTTTTCGGCGATTGCACCGAGTTCCATTAAATAATTCGACTTCATTAATTACCTACTTTCCCAACAGTCTGTTCCTGGCATTCCTCACATGTATTATCATGAAATGCTCTGCTTTTATACTATCTCTATTCCTAAGCGCTCCATATATATCCCTATGTTCTTCCAGCACTGCCTTGGCTCTCACCGGCCGGCCGAATGAATCGCTCCTGGCCTTTTTAAGGTTATGATGAAATGTACTGAGAATATTCTTAAGCGTCTTGCTCCCGGATGCCCTGAAAATCGTTTCATGAAAATCCCCGTCGGTTTTTACAAGCTGCTTCATATCCTGCCGAATAGTATAAAACTCCTGTAAATCCGTGATTTCCTTTAAGCGTTCAAGTTCTTCCTCTGTAATGCTTTTAGCTGCACGCCTGGCCGCCAGACCCTCGATCGATATCCTTATTTCATAAATATCCTCAATATCTTCATGTGTAATACCGGTTACTATAATCGCTTTATTAGGAATGGATTCTACCAATCCCTCTAATTCCAGCTGTCTTATTGCCTCGCGCACAGGGGTTCTGCTGACCTTAAGGTTTTGCGATAACATGTTTTCTGTAAGCTTTTGACCTGCCTTATACTTGCCGCTTATTATGTCTTCTTCAAGCTGTAGAAATACCTTTTCTCTTAGTGAACCATAGAATTCTTCTACCATAATCGTTTCCTCATTTTCATGCGATTGTATTATTGTATACAATTATACATGGACACAAGCCTTTTTGTCAATATTAAAAATGAGTTTAAACAATTTTTATACTTTGCTTTTTGAAATAATGTAAATGCAAAATTTCCAGAAGCTGGTAAACTCCCGCCCCTGTATATTTACATGCCGGTTGAGTCAGAGTTGCTTTCTAATCTCCCTGGCCATTGGCAAGAGAATTTCGAATTTGTTTTTCGACGGATCTTTTAAAACTTCATCCAATAACATGATCAGCGTATGACGGACATCAATCCCTTAGCTCACTATCTCCGTTGTAATCAAATCATTGCCATTCAGAGCCAAGTCAGTTAATGATGTACAATCTCCCCTCCTGACAATTTCATTATACAATTCAATATCAAATTTCTTTAGTATAAGGACACGTTTGGCATTTGCGATGCCTATTGACGATATGAGCTTCCTCACCTGGTATTCTGTATTCTCCGATATATTTCCCAGCCCGGCCAGGACGTTAAGAACATTATGAATAGTGCCTTTATCGGCTTTTAAAAATTCTAAAACATCAATCGCAATATCTTTTCTTTGCAAAATATGAGTCAGTCTGAGAATCCAATCATTATCCGCAGGAATATTATGATAATTAAACGATTTAAAAGCTTTATGAAATTTCTTACCCAGTCCTGAAGATTTTAAATACATCAAATTTTCGGGAAACGCTGAAACGACTGCTCTTTTAATTTCAGAATAAATTCTTTCCTTTGAGATATACTTGATTCTCTGTGAATTATTTCCGATTGCTTTAAGGGTTTTTACTTCAATTGCAAATCCCAGTTCACATGAAAACCTAATTGCCCGCAACATCCTGAGTGCATCTTCGCGAAATCGCTTATCAGGAGCTCCGACAGCCTTGATTAACTTTTTATTTAAATCTGTAATCCCGCCGCATAAATCGATATGTCTATCTTCAAAACAAAATGCCATTGCATTCACAGTAAAATCACGGCGCTTAAGGTCAAGTCTGATATCATTGGTATATTCAAGCCTGTCAGGGTGTCTGAAGTTCGAATATCCGCTTTCTGTCCTAAATGTAGTTACGTCATAATAATTATTATTGAATTCCACGGTAACCGAACCGTACTTTAATCCCATATCATAATGATTTTCAAATAGATTGCAAATTTCTTCAGGTAATGCGTCTGTCGCTATGTCGATATCCTTAGCCACCCTGCCAATTAAGGCATCCCTAACGCATCCGCCGACAAAATAAGCTTCATAACCGTTGTTTTTGAATACTTCCCATATGCCTTTATGCGGCATAAGGCATTCTCTTAACATAACCACCAGCACCCCTAATCAGACTGCTGTCGCAGTCTTTGGATTTTATATGTTCATTATACTCCCCAAAAAAGCACTGGGCAAATAAATGACGTATCGCAGACTACAAAAAATATGGATGTCGAGGAACGTCATCCGGTACGCAGGACACCGTTAGTGTATCGCAGACTACACAAGATTATTTACAGTCGAGAAACGTCAGGGTGCGACCAGCCGTCAGTGGCGTATCGCAGAACAAGACAGGTATTAGGTTTGAGAACCACCACAAACGTCTTCGCACAACTGCTTTTAAAATTAATATCTCAAGTAAATAGACATTGTCCGTACACAGTTCGTTTTGGAAATCAAGCAGTGTCAGAATCGAGGATTTCTGAACACCTGAAGGGTGTTGCTAAAAGTTTCTTATTAGGTCTTCAAGGGTATCCCTCCGGCGAATCAGTTCAACGGTGCCGTCGGATTTAATCAGTACCTCAGCGGGTCTCAATCTATTGTTGTAGTTTGAACTCATTGAATAACCATAGGCACCGGCATCCATGACGCCTATGATATCGCCCTCTTGAATGACCGGCAGTTTTCGTTCTGCAGCCATAACATCGCCTGTTTCGCAAATATTGCCGACTATATTAGCCATTTCGGTTTTATCACCATTAACCAGATTTCCATCTCTGTATACTTCAATCTCGTGATGAGAATCATACATAGCCGGACGCACAAGTGTATTGAAACCCAGATCGGTGCCAATGAATATTTTTTCATAATTGCTTTTTCTT
>JAUVJE010000095.1 GCA_030592355.1 Clostridia bacterium | reverse complement strand
TCATCATCTTCAGGCCTAATGTTGAAATATGCATCTTTCAGAGTCTTGTAACCCACAACCGGTAACAACAGGTCGTTCCCCGGGCCCGGTAAAATTCGATACGGAACAATATATTTATTAATATCGATATTGGGAATAAATAACGGATTATCATAAAGCCTGTCCGTCCAGCTTACTTCGAGAATTATATCATCTACTAAAATATATCCCGGGTAATGCTCTTCTATTTCTTCAAAGTTGCTGTAAACGACATATGAACCGTCTTCTGTCTGAATCCTTGCAAACCCATTCATAAAGACATTGGGCTGCGTGGAAATGGGTTTTGTTAGTTTATTAAAGTTGATATCCATATAGCCATATATTTTTATATCATCCAATGATGATATATAAGACTCGTATATGAACAGGTTGTCATTAAACTCCATATCCGGGTTAAAGTATGGGCGCCATGTCCCCTTGATCTCGCCGTATAGCGGAACATCGGCCTGTCCCTTAATGGAGAGGTATGAGAAATGCCCGGAGGGATCCGTTGTCCATTCGCCCCTTGATTTCATCAGATCTGCGTAAACGATCTCAGGTAAGTTTATATAAAGTTCGGGACGGTCGCCTATATTATCTTTGCACGATACGAACAGCAGCGAAAGCACTGCAATTAGTATAAAAGGAATTATCTTTCTTATACCCGACACTTAAAACGCTCCTTCAAATGGTGATTGCAAATTCATATTAAACCTCTCAAAGGAGGGTTTCAATGCAATACAGAAAAAGTTAACAAAAAGTTCACAAAATTCTAAGGGTATCCCAAACCTATCCCCAGGTGATTTTGGGAGCGCCATTCAGTAACCCCTTGAACGTAATAGTTTGAGGGGTTTTTTGAATGTATGGTGCGGGGAAGAAGTTGACTGATTGACAGCAGTAGCACTGCAGTCCAGCTGAAAACCCGCTATATGTACTTATTCCGGGAGAAGCGAAAGAGAATATCCCTTCACAATATACTTAAGTTTCACATATAAGTTTATGGCAAATTCTCGACATGAATCATATAATATAACCATTCCTGGGTTGTTTCATTTTTGTCAACAATAGTATAGGCCAGTGCATAGCCCTCATCATTGAATTTAGTCATCTGGTAAATATTAAGATCATCAAGATATTTGTTACCAAGTTTATCAATGACAAAACCTTTCTTCCCAATTTCATCTATTACAAATGCATATCCGTTGTTGAAATCACCTGCAGAAAAGAATTTACCATCAATTGCAATCATGCCACTTGAGTCAATATATGTCCAACTTCGGGATCTGTATGCTTTTACTGCAGCCAACCCATCGTTGAAATTTCGTGCGTTCCAGAAATGAGTATTAAATAAAAATTCACCTTTTACATTTATGAATCTATAATCACCATGATGCTGAATTGCAATACCATCTTTGAAGGGTTCAAGGTTATAGTTATAATTGATTTTATCCATCAGTTCTTCACCATTTATATTCAAGTAGTTTTGGTTAGGTGTTACTCCCATTCCGTATTTTACTAATGCCCAACCGTCATAAAAATCATCGGCATATTCAATAAAAGCATTAGTAGGAGTCAAAGGGTTACCTTCACTATCAATCAAAAACCAATAACCTTCAAGAACCTTTTCACTTCTTGTTTCTGAGTAATAAACTGTTCTCATTTCGCCTTGCAAAACAAACGTTGAGGTTTCAATAAAATCTCGGGCTTCGTGATAAATGAAATCGATGACAGTATTCCCATCTTCATCGATATATCCCCACATGCCATTTGACCTGACAGCTGCCAGTCCATTGAAGAACGGACGCGCATCTTCGAATACTGGCTGAATAGAAAATATCTCATCATAGGACGCACTACCAGAAAGAAACTCAGTAACAGGCTGGTATCCATAAATATAAACCTTACCTTTGTCTGAAATCAGACCTGTATCCACTTTCACAGGCACGAGGTATATATCAGGATCTGTTATGGTTAAAACGGTTACATGTTCGGGTGATTCACTTCCCCAAGATACCTTTACGATGCCATTGTCCACAAGTGCATAGCCACTGCATAGCTCTACCATGTTCTCGAAATCCTTATTTACGATATATGAACCCTCTTCACCCTCAATCATTGCCACACCCATTGTGAAAACATTTGGTGAAAGTGATATCGGTTCACTTAGCTTCTGAAAATTCTCATTCATATAACCATACATCTTAATATCGTCAGTGTGAGGTGTATTGGTTTCATATATGAAAATATTTTCAGGGAATTCAGCATTGTTTATGAAATAAGGCCTGGTCCTATAGCCCGCTTTATAAGTTATATATGAAAGGTTTGTTGAATCATCAAATTGTTTATCTAGATTGATAATAGTGCCATCATCGGGCTCTGCAGTCGGCATATTAATATCAAGTTTGTCATTTTGTTTATCCTGCTCATTACAGGAAACCAAGGGTATAATGAGTGCTAGAATCAGGATTATGATTAACAGTTTTTTCATGAGAATCACTCCTCCATATATATTACAAGAGTATATTATCAAATTTCCAGGTTAAAATAAGTGTCATAATGAATTGTTTACAAAATGTTAATAATCTACAGTCCGATGAAACAACAAGCTTAATAAAATATGAAGACTGTACAAAAACAGCTTTGACATAGTGACATACAACAGACACTTCAATACTCACACATCTCAATGGATGTACAGATGAAGGGAATTGACAAATTGGATATCTGAAAAAGTACAGCAGTCCAATTGAAAAACCCGCTATCTGTACTTATTCCGGGAGAAGCGAAAGAGAATATCCCTTCACAATATACTTAAGTTTCACATATAAGTTTATGGCAAATTCTCGATGTGAATCATATAATACAGCCATTCCTGGGTTGTTTCATTTTTGTCAACAATAGTATATGCCAGTGCATACCCCTCATCATTGAATTTTGTCATTCCGTAAATTTCAAGACCTTCAAGGTATTTGTTACCAAGTTTATCTATGATATAACCTGGTTTCATAAATTCCTTTATAACAAAGGCATAACCTTTGCTGAAATCATTAATAGCAAGGAATTTCTCATTAACAGCTACCTTTCCATCTGAATCAATATAGGTCCAACCTCGAGGACTATTACTATTTCTTACGGCTGCTAGTCCATCGCTGAAATTTCGCATTCTATAATAGGAATTATTAAATAATAAATTGCCGTCTTCTTTATAGAATACGTAAGAACTACTGCTATAATAAAGCGTAATGCCATTTATAAAGGGGGCAAGAGTTAAACGATCTTTGCTAGCATCCCAAAAATTTTCACCATTTATATTAATATAGTTTGCTACTGTACGACCAGAATCATATGAACCGCCAGTGGATTTGATTGGAATAATAACCGCATAATGAACAACCGCCCATCCGTCGTAAAAGTCATCAGCATCTCTAATTTCAAATTCTGTAAGCTGGTTTCCTTCTGTGTCAATCAGAGCCCAGTAACCTTCAAGAACATCTTCACTTCTTGTTTCTGAATAATAGTAGGTGTTCATTTCACCTTGGAAAATGAATGTAGAGGTTTCTATAAAATCATCTGCTTCGTGATAAATGAAGTCGATGATTGTATTTCCACTTTCATCTATATATCCCCACATGCCATTTGATTTAACGGCTGCCAGTCCATTGAAGAACGGACGCGCATCTTCGAATACTGGCTGAATAGAAAATATCTCATCATAGGACGCACTACCAGAAAGAAACTCAGTAACAGGTTGGTATCCAAAAATATAAACCTTTCCTTCCCCCGAAAACAGGCCTGTGTCAACCTTTACTGGCACAAGGTAAGAGTCGGGATCTGTTATCGTTAAAACGGTCACATTATCGGGTGGAGCACCTTCCCATGATACCTTTACAATGCCGTTGTCCACAAGTGCATAGCCACTGCATAGCTCAACCATGTTTTCAAAATCGCTGTTTACGATATATGAACCATCTTCGCCGTCAATCATCGCTACACCCATAGTAAAAACATTTGGTGAAAGCGATATCGGCTCACTTAGCTTTTCAAAATTCTCATTCATATAACCATACAGCTTAATGTCATCGACACTGGGAGTATTGGTTTCATATATGAAAATATTCTCAGGGAATTCAGTATTAGTCTCGAAATAAGGCCTGGTCCTATAGCCCGCCTTGTAAGTTACATATGAGAAGTTGGTAGAGTCATCAAACTGCTTATCTAAATTGATAGTAGCGCCATCAAGGGGCTCTGCCGTCGGCTTGTCATTTTGTTCATCTTGTTCATTACAGGCGGCTAAGGGAATAAATAGTGTCAGAATCAGGAGGATGATTATCAGTTTTTTCACGGGAATCACTCCTTTATATAGAGTTTACAAGACAATTTTATCAAATTTACACATTAAAATAAGTACAATAATGATTTATTTACATAATGTTCATATTTGGCAGTCTAATGAACCGAAAAGTTTAATAAAATATGAAGATTGCTAATTACAGCTATTTGAAATAATTGACCTTAATATAGAACCCGATTTACAATAAGAATCGGACCAAGATGGGGATACTATAACAATAGCCTTGGCCGCGGCCTATTGCAACTATCCCTAAAAAAAGATATTATTATAAAGGAATGATCTTTAAAAATCGTTAATCCGGTTGCACATAACGCATTAAACAAAAGACAATTAAAAAGCATCTGAAGATTTGTTGTTAAATTTCTTTGGGACACATGTGACAAAAAGTAATATTCCATTGTTAACCTGACTTATTATTAGTATAGAGTTATTTTATCTGCTGTTTAGGGCTTGCTGAACAATTTAAAAACGCCATCAATAAAGATGCTTAAAGCGGCTACTGTTGCTTAATGACGCATTGCTTGAATTATTCAACAATCCTTATTCACTACAGTATAAACGGGCAACGAATTCTATAATAAAAACTTAAGTATAGGAGTGAACATAGAAAGGGACATGATATGAAGATAGTAATTATAGGAGCCGGTAACGGAGGCACCACAATGGCAGCTGATTTAAGTCTGAAGGGGCATGATGTAACATTATTGAAAACATCAAATAAAATGCACAATGAAAATTTCAGCTATTTACTGAATAACGGCGGGGAAATAATATTTAATGATTTAAAGGGACGGGCTTTAACCAAAATACGAAAGGTGACGACATCTTTTAAAGACGCATTTTCAGGTGCACCTCAATTAATTATATTATTCATTCAAACAAATTATCATGAAAATGTTATACAAAGGCTGGTGCCTTACTTAAAAGATAATCAAGTGGTGCTGATAGAACCGGGATACTTAAGTACTGCATATTTTCTGAAGTATTGCGGTGATTTGAACTTGATTATTGCAGAGGCTGAGAGTTCTCCGATTAATTGCAGGATAATATCGCCGGGAGAGGTGAAATCATTATCAAAGAATGTAAGAAATCCTATTGGAATATATCCTGTTTCCCGCATAGACGAAGCAATGCTTGTTTTGAACCGGTTGGAGTATAATTTTACAATTTTGGATTCGGTTGTTGAGGCAGCGTTGCACAATCCCAATCTTATAGTTCATACAGTCGGCTCAATTATGAGCATTCCCCGGATTGAATATTCAGAGGGTGAATATTGGATGTACCGTGAAGTGTTTACACCAAGCGTGTGGAACTTAGTTAAAAAGCTTGATGCTGAAAAAATGGAAATTCTGAGCGCATTAAACCTTAAGCCGTTACCATATGTAGAAGCTTGCAAATTCAGAAATTCTGAAGATCAAACAATTGATGCGGAAAAAGTTTTTTTCGATTATGCACAGAATGATTCAACAAAAGGACCGGCTGTGAGCAATTCGAGATATATTACTGAGGATGTGTCGCAGGGGCTGGTGTTGCTTGAATCACTGGGCAAACTTCTTAAAATTAGAACTACGATCTGTTCGGCTCTGATAGATATTGCCTCTGCATGCTTAAATACTGATTTCAGAAAGAGTGGACGTACTGTTGAAAGATTGGGTATGAGAATCACAACAGAGCTTTTGAGGATACCACATAAAAAGTCTTAAACGGCTGGTTTAAGGGCGTTTCATTTATCCATTGGTCTGCATCCATATTTTACTGCAATATTTATTGGTTGTTTATCATACTTTTATGTTATATTAATAGGCAGATGATTGGCAAATTAAAAATTGCGTTAATAAACTTTAAAAAACGCATCACTGTAAATAAAGCAATTTCATTACCTTCAAATCTTGAGAGTTCTTTTAGAGAATCTTTGGTTATGGATAATGCCAGACGGCTTTTTATTCTTATGATTTCGTTTTTTATTATTGAGACCATTCTGCTGTTGCTTATTCTGACAAGCATTCTCAACCAGTACGCATATATGATGACCATGCAGATTATAATTATTTTCTTTTCGTTAGCAGTTTCATTTGTTATCAGATATTTTATAAGACAAAAAAGTGTACGGGCGCTTAGAAATGTTATTATATGGATGCATATAATGTCTTTAGCTTTAGCCAGCTTTTATTCAATGCATACATTATCATATGGAAATGTAAGCTATGCCGGATATATGATTGGAGCGGTTATTGTTTTCCTGACATTTATCCAAAAAAAGTATGTTGCAATTCTATTCTATATAATTTCCTTTTCTGCAACGACGATATATGCTGTTGCAATTCATTCACTGGATAGAGTAATGATAGTTGAGATAATTAATGCATTGTTTTTAATAATACTTTTATGCGTAGGTTCATCTCTCAATTATGACAGATATAAAAAACTGTTTATTCAGGAACATAATTTGAACAAGGCAAATAAACAATTAAAAGTCCTATCGACTTTAGATGAGCTGACCGGCTTATTTTGCAGAAGAAAAATTGACAGCGATCTTATTCGTGAAATAAAAGTGGCAACAAGATACAAAATACCACTTACAGTCGTTTTTATAGATATAGACTATTTTAAAAACACTAATGATACCCATGGACATATTATAGGGGATAAGGTTCTTCAGGAATTTGCTGCTATTCTAAAAGCTTGTGCCAGAAATACTGATATATTGGGAAGATGGGGCGGCGAGGAATTTGTAGTATTCTGTGTAAATACATCAAAAGAGTCTGCATTGATTCTTATAGAAAGAATGAGAAAAACAGTTGAAGCCCATATGTTCCAATCAATTGGCAGAATAACATTCTCTGCAGGTATTGCACAACTGCAGGACAACGAAAAATCACCTGATATCATCAATAGGGCAGACAAAGCACTTTATGAAGCAAAAGACAGTGGCAGAAACTGTATAAAGGTCACTTAACTCTCAAACCAATTCAAGTACATGAATCACGCTTAACGACATTTCGTTGATTTACAGCATTCTATTAATGTAGAATGGTATTAAGATAATAAGCATGGTAAATTATGCGGTCGATATAAGAAAATAAAAAAGTCGGGAGAGAAAATCAATGACATCAAGAGAGAGATTATCAGCGGTATTAAATGGGAAAATCCCTGACAGAGTGCCCATCTCTCCAAGAATTTGGGCATGGTTGCTGGAACTTTACGGGCAGGCTACATTCTTAGAATATCTTGAGTTAGGGAAAAAGCATTTTGATTATGACCCCATAATGCAGATTAACCCGGAAATCCCTGACTTTATATATAATCAATTTCAAGATTATTCACTCTTGGACAATGTAAACGTTGAAATGAATATTGAAAAAAAAGACGGAAAAACTTTTGTTAAACGAATAGTAAAAACACCCGCAGGCGATTGTTCCGATATGATGGTTTATCCCCCTGCCGGAAGAGAGTATGGAATTGCCCCGAATCCGGAGAAAATAGAACCTCTGATAAAAAGCGGCAAAGACTTGGATAAGGTAAAATGGTTATTGCCGGATCCAAAGGGATTTTCTCTTGTCAACTACGGTATAATTGACGATATTATTGGTGAAAACGGCATGATGGAGGTCAGGCCGCACAGAGGAGTCGACCATCTTCTGGTTGACAGCCTTGGATTGGTCAACAGCCTGCTTCTTTGCTATGATGATAAAGAGCTTTTCAAAAATATCATAACTGTTTTTCATGATTACTATAAAGAATGTTTGGTTTATTGCCTTGAAAACGGTGCGCAAATGATTATGGAGAGCTGGTACAACTGCTCAATCAGTGCTGGGTGGCCCCCGGATGTTTACAGGGAATATTTTCTTCCATGCATAATCGAAGATGCCGAGATAACCCATGGTTACGGTGCTTATTTTCATTTTTATGATGATGGAAATATTATGCCGATGCTGGAAGATTATAAAAAGATAAATATGGATCTGATGTCTACGTTATGTCCGCCTCCAATGGGTGATGTTGACCCGGTTATTGTGAAAGATGTTTTGGGGGACGAAAGTGCGTTAACCGGATTTGTTGATCTTTCAACAATAAAATTCGGGAAACCGGAGGAGATTATTGAGCAAGTAAAATATGCCATTGATATTTTGGGAAAAGACGGCGGTTATATATTGGGAACCAGCGATTCAATCAGAGATGGGAGCCCTTACGAAAATGTAAAGGCGTTTTTCGATGCAGGGATAAAGTACGGCAAGTATTAATATATAAAAAAGCGGAGGTTTTGTATGAATAACTTTAATTGCGCAGGTAAACCGATGTGCACATTCTTATCTGAAAACGATATGGATGAAATTCATAGTCTCAGTCTTGAAATACTTGAGGATTCAGGCCTGGATGTTTACAACGAAGAAGCAAAGAAATTATTGTCTGATGCAGGTGCTTATATAAAAGGTAACAATGTGAAAATCCCGTCAAATCTTGTAAAGGATGCACTTAACAGCGCGCCTGGCAGAGTGGTGATGGCCGATAGAAACGGCAATAGGGTAATGCCACTTGAACGTGATTTATCCTATTACGGAACAGGCTCTGATTTAATAAATACCATAGATTTGCACACAGACAAACGCAGACTTTC
>JAUVJE010000116.1 GCA_030592355.1 Clostridia bacterium | reverse complement strand
TAATAAAAAGCCATCTGATGATGACTTTTTATTATGGTCGGGATGACAGGATTCGAACCTGCGACCCCCTGGTCCCAAACCAGGTGCGCTACCAAACTGCGCTACATCCCGTGGCCGTGCGTTTTAAATTGTACAATATCCCCGGTTTATTGTCTACAATTTTTTAACATAACATTTGAATATTTTAAATACTCCGGGAAAATTCAAAAAAACGGAACAAATTTATAGGAAATCCGTATAATCCTCGGTTAACAAAAAAAATTTAGGAGAAAATAATGAAAAAAACAACTATTTTAATCATGGTGGTACTAATGGCATTAACCTTTGCAGCATGCGGTAAAGACGCAGGAGAAACCAATCCCCCTACAAACAGTCCGGCGCCTACGGCAACTCCGACTCCAACACCCACCCCGGAACCTACCCCCACACCGATACCGGAACTCACCGACTCTTTGGAAGACATCATTAAAAAGATGCATGAAGTAATGGATTCGGAAATCACCGAACACATGGTAATGCAGGAAATCACAGCAGATAATGCAACTTATTTCCTTGGGACTGATGAAGTTGAGTTTACAGAAGCCCTGGCAGCTGAGCCAATGATTGGTGTAATGCCCCATTCTATCGTAGTCCTGAGAGTGGAAGAGGGAACCGATGTGGAAACCGTCGTTAATCTTATAAAATCAAACGCAGACGGGCGCAAATGGATATGCGTAGGCGTTGAAGACGAAGACGTTCTTGTCAACAGCATCGGACATACCATTGCTCTGGTAATGGATGAAAATTCTGAAACAATCATGGAAGCATTCCTCAACCAGGCATCTTAATTTAGTATAAAGGAGCACACGGTGGTTTTTTCAAGCATCAGTTTCATATTCTATTTCCTGCCGCTGGTACTGCTTGCGTATTTTATAACGCCAAAGCGGTTCCGTAATATAGTTTTACTGACAGGAAGCATATTTTTCTATGCTTTTGGAGAACCCATATATGTGCTCCTACTGGTGTTCTCTAGTGTTATTGATTATATTCATGGGTTGATGATTGAGAAGCACCGCGGTACTAAAAAGGCCAAAACCGCGCTAATCTCATCAATAATTATAAATGTGTCACTTCTTGCTTTTTTCAAGTATGCCGACTTCATGATAATCAACCTTAACGACTGGTTTGATTTAGGTTTAAAAACCCTCAATCTGAGGTTGCCTATAGGAATCAGTTTTTATACCTTCCAAACAATGAGTTATACAATTGACGTTTATCGCGGTAAAGCGAGTGTTCAGAGAAATCTTCTTAAATTATCCACCTATGTAACTCTATTCCCGCAACTTATTGCAGGTCCGATTGTGAGATACAAAGATATCGAAAGTCAACTTGACGATACGGGAATATCTTATGACAATTTCGCTTATGGAATAAAGCGATTCATAACGGGGCTGGCAAAAAAAGTGCTTATAGCCAATTCCCTGGGCCAACTCAGCGTTCTTGCATCCGGCACACAGGCTCCGTCCGTTTTGTTCTATTGGATGGGGGCAATCGCCTTTGCACTACAGATATATTTTGATTTTTCCGGCTATAGTGACATGGCAATCGGATTAGGCCGAATGTTTAATTTTAAATTTCTTGAGAATTTCAATTATCCTTATGTCGCTAAAAGCATTACGGAATTCTGGAGACGATGGCACATTTCACTTGGAACCTGGTTTCGTGAATATGTATATTATCCACTTGGCGGTAATAGAACCGGCAAGTTAAGATGGTTCGGGAATATCCTTGTAGTATGGTTCCTCACAGGCTTCTGGCACGGTGCCAACTGGAACTTCATTATATGGGGTCTGTTTTTTGGATTAATCCTTGTTTTTGAAAAACTATTCCTAAAGAAATTATTGGACAAAACTCCCGCAGCCATCAATCACATTTATGTGGTTTTCACCGTGGTCATCAGTTTTGTGATTTTTAAAAACGAAACCCTTGCTGACATTGCTTTGAATTTCAGGGGCATGTTTGGTGGACTTGACATACCATTTATCTCGGCTGAAGCTTTATATTATCTGAAAAGTAATGCAATTCTCCTTATTGCAGCTGTAATTGGAGCAACACCTCTGGCGAAAAATTTATACGGAAAGTTAAAAGAAACAAAATTCAGAAAATTTACATCCGCTGCCGCACCAGCCACAGCAGCAGTTTTATTTATATTGGCAACGGGTTATATAGTGGATTCCTCTTTCAACCCGTTTTTATATTTTAGGTTTTAACTATGAAGAATAAAGTACTTACATATATATTTATATTTATCATCACCGCAGCCGGTTTAACCGCCGCAGTCATGCCTGATATGGACGTGACCTTTTCAGAGCGCAGACCCTTATACGGACTGGAAGACCTTAAGGCATCCGGGGATTTCAGCAAAGATTTTGAAAAGTATTCCCTGGACCATTTTGTTTTGAGAGATTTTTTCAGACATATTAAAGCTTTCTCTGAATATAGCATCTTCAGGAAAAACGACAATAACGGACTGTATGAATTTAATGATTTTATCATTAAGATGTTGTATCCCCTTGATGAAAACAGTGTGGAGAAGCTTGCAGATAAGATAAATGCCATATATGAAATGTATGCAGAGGATAACCGGGTGTTTTATTCAATTATCCCGGATAAAAATTATTTCGTTGATGACGGCAAGTACCTGACCATTGATTATGAAATGATGGAATCCATTCTCCGCAATGGAATTGACAGCCATATCAACTATATAAATTTATTCAGTAGTATTGGTCTGGGTGATTACTATAAAACCGACCATCATTTCAGGATGGATGGTTTAGCAGGTGTCATTTTAGCCCTGGGTAAAGGAATGGACATGGATTTAAACATAAATGGGGCCGATTATAACCTTAGTTCCCATTTCCCTTTTTATGGAGCATATTACGGACAGTCGGCGATAAATATAAAGGCCGATACACTAATATATCTTGAAAGCAATTTACTAAAAAACTGCACCGTTAAAATATGGGAAAGCTTTGACAGCTTTACAGAATTTAAAGGAGTTTATGATTACGAAAAACTAGGTTCTGTTGATTCTTATGATATTTTCCTCTATGGTACAAAACCGATTGTAACCATTGAAAACCCAGTGGCTGAGAACGACAGTGAATTGATTATTTTCAAAGACTCGTTCGCAAATTCTTTAACACCGTTGTTAATTGAATCATACAGTAAGATTACCCTAGTCGACCTGCGTTTGGTTAACCATACTGTACTCGACCATTTTGTAGATTTTACCGATGCGGATATCCTATTTCTTTACAGTACTATGATTGCCAACAACAGCGCCATCCTTAAATGAAAAATTGTCCCTGGAGACAGTTTTTCGCTGCCAAGGAATAGACCGCTTTTCAGCGGTCTATTTAGTCAAAAAATATCCATTTAAGCAGGTTCCGCTGCTATCGGAACATATACACGCAGGAACCCAAAGGTAGCATTGCAAATTATATAGCTGCGCTCAGTATGTGAATGTAGAAATTTCTTCCAGCAATCCGAATTCACCAAGCAAATAAACAACCAGCAATACCACTGCAATAACAAATATAATTGTTGCAATAACTTTCAATATACTGACCGGTGCTTTACCACTGAACCGCCCGGTCTGACCATTGACCATGTAATTAAATGCTTTGTTCCTGTATCGGTAGGATGATATCCAAAGTGGAAATAAAGTGTGCCTGTATTTGATATCTGAATATGATGTCCTCAACCTTAAATTTCTGACTTCGTCTGCATTTATCTTTCGAGTGATTTCGCGACGTAAAATCTGAACTGCTTTATCACGGGCAATTCCCCATCCTTCTTTTAAAGGAACGGCATATCTTTCTGCTGCAAAACCCGACAAATAATCAGGTTTATACGGTACAATACCTTCAATCCTATAGGGTTCGACTCCCTCTACCATTTTTCTATTATTACTGTTGGATGCATTGACCAAGAGATCATTGAAAAATCTGCCATAGGTACCGCTTACCCTTCGCCATCTGATTTTTCTTACCTGGCGCGTCCTTCTCTGGGGTCTGCCGTTAACCATAACCGTATAAGATTGCGTGACATAATAATATGTGCCGGCTTCTGCAGTATATGCTGTATAGCTGTCGGAGTCATATGTCCAATACGGAATATAGATACCGTTTATCTTATCCCCCCTGTACTCTTTTTTAAGGGAACGGGGTGCAAACGGCTTGCGTGAAATCCACTTTTTAAAAAGCGTTTTAACCTGTTTTCGGGATATCCGGAAAGGAATAAGGGATTCGGGTTTGATACCTGAAAATTCTGATAGACTCACCACATGCGGAGACCCGCAAAAATTGCATTTATCTGCAGTGGCCGAATCCTCAAGCACTGTCTTTCCACCGCAGTTTTCACACTGCATCACCTTGGTTTCGCCCTGCCATTTCTCTTTTGGCTCATGGTTCAAAGAAGCCTCAAAATCATGTTCAAGGACCTCTTCTTCCATTTCTTCTATTTGAGTAACCGATCCGCAGTAACTGCACTTCAATGCCTGGCTTTCAGGGTCAAAGACTGCAGCGGCACCGCAGGACCCGCAGGGGAACTGCCGTGTACTTTTATCAGATATATTTTCCATATAAGAATGACCTCATATCAAGTGTGTTAATTTTGTTAAGCTTTTGTGCCGCATTCGGGACAAAATTTTGCACCCGGAATCATTGATGCCCCACAGTTTGCGCATACCGCCTGCTGAGGACTTCCGCATTCAGGGCAGAATTTCGCTCCTTTGTCTATGGAAACACCGCACTTAACACAGACTGCTTTTTCATGAACCGTGGATTTCCCGCACTCAGGACAGAATTTTGCATCAGCGGGCATATTAGCTCCGCAGTTTGCACATTTTGCTGACATTATTTCTCCGGGTTTCATTGCATCGGCCATCGCTCTGCCCATTGCAACTCCCGCGCCAAGACCAACACCTGCCCCTGCTACACCTCCGCCTTCGTTTTGGGCGGCATCGCGAATCGCTTCCGCTGTCTGGTATTGTGTATATGTTTTCATATCTCCCACAACACCCATCTGTGTTTTCTTGTCGAGTACTTTTTCAACTTCCTCAGGCAGTGATACATTTTCTATGTACAGCGATACTAGTTTCAGGCCGAGCGAAGTAAATCTCGGCTGCAGGCCGGCAACAGCCTCAGTACCCAGCTCATCGTAATTCATCGCCATGTCAAGAATCGGGATTTTTGATTCTGCAAGTGAGTCTGAAAGACCGGAAACCAACTGTCTTTTTAGCTGACCTTCTATATCCCCGGTTTCAAAATCCGGGTTTGTTCCAAAAATTTCTCTTAGGAATTGCGCAGGATCGTCCACTTTGAATGAATAGATACCAAAGGCGCGGAGCCTTACGATACCAAAATCCGAATCCCTTCTGATAATTGGATTCGCCGTTCCCCACTTCCTGTTGGTGAATTGTTTCATATTTACAAAGTAGATATCCGCTTTGAATGGTGAATCAAATCCATACTTCCATGCTTTCAACGTGGTCAGTATAGGCATGTTCTGGGTGGAAAGCTCATATCGTCCCGGTTGGAATATATCTGCTATCTGGCCTTCGTTTACAAACACCGCCGCCTGAGACTCTCTTACTGTAAGCTGTGCTCCCATTTTTATCTCATTGCCTTTTCTCTCAAACTTCCAGACCATTGCATCAGTGGAGCTATCTACCCATTCGATTACATCAATAAACTGGCCCTTAATAAAATCCATAATACCCATTGCATCATTTCCTTCCCTTTGATTTACTGATAATTTTAATTGAATTAGGGCTTTTTGCACAACTCAAAAATACTTTTATCCACTGTTTTTCAGTAAATACGGATAATCTCCGTTATTGCACACTTGCAAATCGTATTGTGCAGTTCTCCCTAATTACTATTTCATATCCATTATAACCCTTAACCCATTATCTTGGGACTGTAATTTTATGTAATAATTGGTTTCTGGTCCGGTATGTTATAAAATTAAGCCTGCTACCGACGATTTACAAACAGGTCAATCCATTTAAGGAGGAATTATGGGCAGCGTAGTTACGGGGCAAATGAGAAATTTTATAAAAGACTATAATGCAATCAGCAGCAGCGATATCATTGCGGTTGGCGTGTCCGGCGGAAAAGATAGCATGGTTATGCTTCATGCTCTTGCTGATATACAAAATTATCTGGATATCCCATTTGAACTCAAAGCTTTTACGGTGGACCTCGGTTTTAATGGATTTGATTTATCATCCATAAAACAGCTTTGTGAAGAAATAAATGTACCATACGAAATTATCGAAACTAAAATAGGCAAAATAGTTTTTGACGCCCGTAAAGAAAGCAATCCTTGCTCTCTATGTGCAAATATGAGACGGGGAGCCCTGAACAATGCGGCAAAGGATGCAGGATGTAACAAAGTCGCCCTTGGTCATAATAAAGACGATGTTATTGAAACATACCTGATGAGCCTGTTTTACGAAGGTCGCTTTAACACTTTCAGTCCGGTAACATACCTGTCAAAAAAAGACCTGCATGTAATCAGGCCCCTTTCATATTCATATAACAAAGATGTCCGGTATTATCGGAATCTTTTCAATCTGCCTACTGTTGAAAATCCCTGCCCCGTCAGCGGTAACACCAGCCGGGAGGGTATTCGTGAATTCATCTGCAGTCAATCCCGGCAAAACAAACACTTCCGGGCTAATATTTTTGGAGCAATCGCCAGAAACCACGTATCAGGTTGGTGAGTTAAAAGTTACTATAGGGTTTTCCCCAAATTTATAAGGTATTCTTTGAATCCGTCCTTGACTTCTTCCTGTTCAAGGGCTATTTCTACGGTAGCCTTCAAGAAACCGAGTTTATTTCCGACATCGTAGCGCTTGCCTGTGAATTCATAAGCATATATATCTTGATTCTCAAGTAGCATGGCCAAAGCGTCGGTGAGCTGTATTTCGTTATTCTTGCCGGGTTTTGTCCTCTCAATGCATCCGAATATCTCTGGATTGATAATGTACCGCCCCATAATTGCAAGATTTGACGGGGCTTTTTCCGGAGCTGGTTTTTCAACCATTTCATTGATGCGGTAAAGCCTATCGGCAACAACTTCTCCGCCGATAACACCATAGCTGGATACATCACTCATAGCCACCCGCTGCACACCGATTACTGAATTGCCGTATTGAATATATTTATCCATCATCTGGCCTATGCATGGTTGTTCGGAACGCACTATGTCATCGCCAAGCATGACCGCAAAAGGTTCGTTTCCGATAAATGATTTCGCTCTGTAAATTGCATGTCCCAGTCCTTTGGGCTCTTTCTGCCTGACATAGTAAATATTAGCCATGTTGGATATTCTTTCAACAACTTTAAATAATTCCATTTTGTTTTTTTGCTGCAGCATGCTTTCAAGCTCGTATGATTTGTCAAAGTGGTCCTCAACCGCCCGTTTGCCTCTGCCGGAGATAATTATAATATCTTCGATTCCAGCTGCAACAGCTTCTTCAACAATATATTGAATTGTAGGTTTATCCACTATAGGCAGCATTTCCTTGGGCTGCGCTTTTGTAGCCGGAAGAAATCTGGTTCCAAGACCCGCTGCGGGAATAACAGCTTTTCTCACTTTCATATGCCAAAACCTCCATAATAGTATAATAGTTCACAAAATATTAACATTTACAATATATCTTTTTTGTGTTAGGTGCTGTATACTTAATGCAAGATATAAGATTTTTCATTTATATTCCTCGTTGAACATATATCTAAGTTAATTTAATATTAGTTGTAAAAGCACT
>JAUVJE010000046.1 GCA_030592355.1 Clostridia bacterium | reverse complement strand
CAGACGAAGTATAAAAAGTTTTACAGCAGCCAAAACATTGTTAAGTACGTTTATGAAACTGTTTATCCATTAATACAGTCAAAACGATTTATGACCTATGATGCCTTGAAAGTCTGGACTAGTGTCTTGAGTGACTACTATTATATTGCAATAGAGATAAATAAGTCAGAGTTTAAAGATCGATATCATCCCCGTAATCGATACACCGGTCCTCTTGAGAGAACTTTCGCATTTTCAAGGTTCGATGACCCTGAAGAGATGAAAAATCCGTTCTTGAGATACTATAAAGAAATCCGAACAGAATATCTGGAACGCATTGAAAATGAAAAGGAGAAAAAGAATTCAGACTGACGCGGTACGTGTTTTTAATTATTATATAAGGTTTTTCAGACTCTGGTGTAGATAAATTTTCTTTAGACAAGGTTTTTCAGGCCCTGACGGCGGGAATTTGACTTCAGACGAATTTTGCAAAACTTTCCGTCGAGTGACGTGTATGCAGATACACAAGCGAGGGGAAATGTTGCAGCAAATTTCGTAAGCCTGGCATGAAATAAAACAAAGCCATTGGTCGACATTGAATTGATATCTGTGGCTGGTTTTATTTATATGACAGGCGGTGAAGTCAAATTAACCCGTCAGGTGACACATTAATGACAGATTGGTTGTATATCATGCATACATAAATTAAAAGAAGGAGCAGAACAATGAAGAAAAAATTAATAATGATCACATCAATAGTAGTAATAGTAGTTATGGCAGCCGCAGGAACTGCACTGGCATACAACGGAAGCGGAGCCAACGACGGCAACGCATCAAGGTTTGAAGCTTCAGTTGAAGATTTCGAAACCGTAGAAGATTTCCACGCAGCAGTACTTGCTGAAAAATTGGCAATCATCGAAGCAAAGGTTGCAGACGAAAGCATGACCCAGGAAGAAGCTGACGCACTTATTGTACATCTTACATCATGCGACGGAACATGCGAAACCGAAGGCGAAAACCCTAATCGTCCTGAAGAAGGATGGGGCATCTTTGGAAGAGGCAGCGGCAATGGCGAAGCTATAGGCGAAGGCAACGGCTACAAAGGCGGCAATGGCGAAAGACATGCTGAATATGACGAAGATGGAGAACCCATTCAGAATGGTAAAGGCTACAAGGGTGGAAGAAACAAATAAGCACACCTTTAACTAATTAAATTCCCCCTATTTACAAAAGAGCTCCGATCGGGGCTCTTTTTCTATTCACAAATTCATCAATGCCAAATTATCCTTAGGCTGTTTCATGGAAGCATCTTGTGCTTTTTCAGGTATTCTATGGAATATTCCACGGATTCATCGATGTATGAGCTGATATCTTCTTGCGTGATATACCGCGGGGTACCGGGTTCCTTTCTTTTTGCCAGAAAGTTGTTTATGACCCAATTTCGGCTTCTTTCCAGCTCATCATGGGTAAGATAGCCTTTAATTTCAAATTGCGCTATGCTTTCAATAGTTTCTTTTATAGCGGAAATACCCGGATATGTCCTACTGAGAATAATGTCGTTGTTGTGCACTTCAGGAGCAAAGCGCACGATGAACTCCCTGTCGCGTTGGCCGATGCCTTCTTTAGCTACCAAATCCACTAATTTCTGACGTGCCGTCAGGACAAATACCTCGTCAGACAGCAAGTGTGCCGCATAACCTCTGTAAACATCCAGCATGGGACCTTCTCTGTTTACATTTTCTGCTATAAATGCATCGAGCCGGTTGTGAAAAAGTTTTCTGTTTTCCGGCAGCGGGAAGTCCCTGTCCCATATATCATTGCGCATATGGGTATGTTTTTTCATAGCCCTGACATATCCATGCCTGGCATGTATGGCATCCGGGGCCAGCGAACCTGCATAAAACATTCCTGCATCGGAAATCACCCCTGCCGGAAGCCTGTTTATTATTTTATCTGCTATTACAAGATGTGTGATTGTTCCGCCCAATTTTACTCCTTCATTTTATCTTTTTAGTTCTGCAACATATTGCAGGTATTTTCCAATATATTCTTCAGGGAAGTTGTTCTCGTGCATTCCTTCTAATACAATTTCATTATATTCGTCGGCAGGAGCGATTCCCCTGTAGTCTTTCTTATGTTCAAGTACAAAATAGCAATATGCAGATTCGGGTTTTCCGTTTATGGTTATTGGCACAGGCTCACGCTGATATAGGCTTCCATTGGATTCCCGGACATCGATATGCTTTACCATAAGGCTGTAGGGCATTTCATTTACCACGCCAACCACATAGTCCTCGTCTGTGCCCTTGACAACATCCAGGACGCCGCCTTTTCGTCCTGTTGAGTTGTAGGTGTACCCTAGTTTATATCCCTTTAAAATACCGTTCCCAGCCTTGGAAATATCCCTCTGTTCTTCAAAGTTGAACATTCTCATAAAATCAGCCGTGTTCATAAGGGAACCATAACCCATGACCTTTACCCTTTTAACGGGCCATGTGTTTTCAGCGACTTTATTGCAGTTTTCCACCAGCCTGGTGTAAATATATGACTTGCATTTAAGCTTGTCCCCGGTTGCGATATCTGTTACCGTGACCGTACTCCTGTGGTAATCCTCGCCTTCAACCCTATCAAGCTTTCTTAAAGTGTCATAATTTATTTCATAGACTTCCCCTAGTATTCTTTCTTTTTTTCGAGGGATGATGCCCGGGTACCTGTCCATTATGCTGTACATGGCATATCCGTCCAGGAAATAGTCGCCGATGTATCCGGCGCCTTCAATGTTGTAATGCAGACGCCCTCCTTTAACAAGGGCGCCGTACACAAAAATTAACCCTTTACTCATTTTTATACAATAATGCAAACATAACTTTTTCGCAACCTCTCAAACAATGACCTTGGGCAAATGTTTGCCTAAGGCTATTGTTTGTGTATAATTATTTTAACAGAGGTGTCCTATGGAAAATTATACATTGAAAGTTATTAATAACAGAAAACTGAGCCCGTTTATTAAAGGTGAGATTTCCCGGCTGGAAGGCAAATATAACTTTAAACCCCATATCGGTAAACTTCCAAACGGCGAAATTATTATGTTTGTTGCCCATGCCCACGCAGAAGAAAAAATAACTACACATACTGCTAAAAACTCACCAAGGGCGATGACTTCGCATGTTGTAATGTACAGGTCCTCAGATGACGGGGAAACCTGGGGCTGGGGCCGGCATGTCCGTGAAATGGCCGGCGGGCACGAACCATCTGTATCAATCATTGACGGTGTGGTTTATGTGCTTTCTCATTTTCAGGGAGACGGGGGTTATCCGGACTCCTTTGCTGAACGCTGCTATCCATATTCCATGCTCTTTAGATCTACGGATAATGGCCGGACCTTTGAAGCACTATATATTGACAACGATTTCACTAAAGCCCCGGAGGGTGAGAGAATATATATATCTCGCAATATTATAAAACTTAACGACGGCAGATTGTTTTTCGGGATTGTTGTAGGCAGGGGGCATGTTGCCGCTTATTCCGATGACAACGGCGCAACCTGGCACACAGAAATTTCCCTGGTAAGCGGATGCAGCTATGAAAATACCATACGCTCATTTTTTACTGAGGCTGTGTTTTTTCACACTAATTCAGGGCGTCTGATGATGCTTACGAGAGTTGATTTTGGATATGCTGTATTTGATAAGCCGCTCCCCCACAGTACAAACTACCGAGGTGGCACATTATTAGATAATTTTGACGGCGAAGTGCTTTTTGAATCAACCGACAGCGGTCTGACCTGGCAACCCCTTCGGGCTGTGGGTTTTCCAGCTTTAATGTATCCGTCAATCGTAAATCTTGATGATAATAAAATGCTGTTCACTTACACAGTCAGAGAAATTCCACCGGAAGATTCCGGATGCATCCATCCCAAAGTTGGCGTCCAAGCGGTTGTAATAGAAGAAAAACCTGATGGTTTCATTGATTTTGACCTAAGCCGCGATGTAATGATCATTGACGACTGTACTCCGGACTCCATGAGAAATGCCGGCTGTTTCGGTAATACTATAATGCTTGGCGACGGCTCTTTTCTGACACCGTTTTCATATCCTTTGATCGATAAAGAAATACTTGATATGGCTGACCGGAAAGAATACATGCAGCAAGAGGTGTTCGATTATTATGCATCTATGCAAAATACATATAATTACAGGTACATAGATTTTATCCGGGATGATCCCAAACTTACGGAATTGTATCTTAGAAGAGCTTTTTCTGCCATGTTCCTTTATGCGCAGTGTGCGAATAAGGGCGGGATAGCCACTGCGGTTGTCAAATGGTCTTTTCCCGAATAAAAACAATATGCAACATTCATTTGACACCACATATGACACCATATATGCTCTATATGGAGTGAATATTATGAAATCACTAAATTATTATAAATCTTTAAACTATCCTGTCAGCTTAGTAAAAGATGGCGAAGGATCCTACTTGGCAGAATGTCCTGACTTAAAAGGGTGCATATCCTGCGCCCCGACAATTAACGAAGCATTGGGAATGATTGAAGATGCGAAAACCGCATGGATTGAAACAGCTATTGAATCTAATATTGAAGTACCGGAACCAAAGGAACTTCAGTCTTATTCCGGCAACTTCAAGCTGCGAATACCAAAATCACTGCATAAAAGTCTCGTTATTACTGCCCGTGAAGAAGGAATCAGCATGAATCAGTTATGCGTTTATCTTTTAAGCCGGGAACTTGAAAAGCGCTCTTTTTCTAAATAATTATCCAACCGCCAGCGCTTGACTTGCTGATTCTTCTTCCATAATGTTAAAATCAGTTGAAATATGTTTGCCCGGGAACAACACATACTTTCTGTCCTGGTATTTTTTCATTGCCTCAGATAAAGCCTCCAGTTCTCCTGTTGCCTCAATGTAAATTTCGCGCTCCATAATTTCAGTTATTTTAATTGTATAAGCTTCCATCTTCACTCTCCCAATGACTCGTCGATTAATTTTGCCAAAACATTATTGTTGACCACAAAAGCCACTCTGGCACTGTATTTCTCCTCGAACGTGTCATAAATTCTTCCAGCGCTCCTAGTTCCTTTAGCAACCGTATGGCAGCTGTTCGCAACATAACCAACCCATCCGCCTACACTTTCAATGATTGCTTCTATTGCTTCGTCGTCATATCTGTTGTCATGGTCTTTTCTAAGCGCCAGCCGCTGGTTTACTTTGAATATTTCTTTGCCAAAACACATATCCACCCCAACGATTGTTACATACCTGTCATTCATATCATCAACCTCCGTTTCATTATTGTGTCTCTCGACAAATACATAATACTACTATGGGTATACCATTTTTGGTACAGAAAATAGCCCAAAAAGGCTCCAGAAATATTAAATATGCCCGAGGCATATTTAATATCTTATTTATGCCCGAGGCATAAATAAGATTATTTGAATGTATGTTTAATCCAGGTCAGTGAAATCGTACCCAAGATATGTGTTAAAAGCTTCTATTACAGCCTCTTTGATATATCCGGTGGTTACCGAAACATGGTGTTTGTATCCTGTTTTTCCTATGAGTAGTAATTTTTCCTGCAGATTGCCGATTTTGGCTACTCCGGCGCATCCGAAAAACGCTTCTTCGATTTCATCAGCCGTAAACCGACCTTCGCCTACGTAGAAGGCAAGCCTTCCGTCTTCTGTCTTGCAGGACATATACGTTATTTCATTTGCTGCTATTCTGCCCTCGTTACAGCCCCAGCCGCAGCCGGCTCCGAATGCTTTTTTAAACATAGGATGTTCGGTTATATGCCCGCTTTCAGGGACCATAAGGCTTTTAGGAACAGAACCGCAGTGGAATAAAATGCACTTGTCGGGGTCATCCCCGTAATTATTGTTCCAGTCTAAGCATATTGCGGGATTATCTGATGCCAAAGCCAGCGCTTTCATGGTTATTGCATTGCTCACATCCATTTCACAGGCAGAAGCTATTCCCCTCTCATTCATTTCTGATAAAAGCACGCAGGGAGCCACTCCAAGCTGTTTTTCAATTTCATCCCAGCATCTGAATGCAAGGCAATCCAACCCCAGTTCATCAATAAATCCATCAATAGCAACACCGGTTCTTGTTAAAAGCTCTAACTTACCTTCAGGTGCAGACGCCCAGTTGGTATAGTTGGTCAAATGTTCTATTTTTTCTATATACTTATCAGAATTTTCATCGACCTTTTTTATTCTGCTGAATAATTCAGATAAATCAACTGTTTCAGTAGTTATACCGTATTTCTGAAGCGTTAGTTCATCAAACCGCACGGTTTTAAAGGCGGATGTTCTTGCCCCGAAAGCACCTACAGTAAGCCGCTTCATGCCTTTGACTATTCTGCAAACCGCTGCGAATTTTTCTATTTGACCTGCAAACACATCTGTCGAGGGATGGACGACATGAGGTTTAAATACCGTGAAAGGCAGGTTGTACTGGTAAAAAACATCCATAATCGAGAGTTTGCCGCAAAAAGAATCCCGTCTGTGGGCAAAATCCATTTTCCCTATTTCATCCGGGTATGCCTGCAGCAAAATAGGGACCCCGCAGTCTTTTAAAGCTATTATTGCGCCATTCTCGTCGCTGAAATTAGGAAGCGACATGATTACTCCGTCGAATAATCCTTCATTTTCCTTCAAAAAAGCGGCGTATGTCTTTCCTTCCGCGGAAGTTTCAACCGCCCCGTACCTGGTCGATTCCAAGGGCATCAGCAATGTCCCGTGTCCCTTTGCTTCAACAGCAGCCTTTACTTCTTCCCTTGCGGAAGCTATGAGTTCCCCGGGGAAAAATCCCCTGTTTCCAAAAAATAATGCAAATCTCATTTTAATTCTCCTAAGCTTTATTTGATGATGAAAATAATCTCATGCTCTTTGAAATATCCCGGCAAATGTATTCAATGGAGTCCATCACTATATTGTGGTAAAAAACTTTTTCATCAGTTCCTTCCAATTTCTCTTTTATGCTTTGCGCTACAGAAACAGCCATTCCCGTGTAGTAATTTATTTTCCGTATGCCATTGCTGATAGAGTTTTTATAATCTTCTGCCGTCAGTCCCGAACCCCCATGCATTACAAGGGGAACTTCGCCGGCGGCTTTTCTTATTTCCGCCAGTCTTTTAATGTCCAGTATAGGTTTTTTAAAATATATTCCATGGACAGTCCCGTAAGCTACGGCCAATGCATCAAGTCCCGTCAGCTCTATGAACCGAGCGGCGTCTTCAGGGCTGGTATAGTATGATTTGTCATCTACAATCGAGTCATCGTCATCGCCCTCGTCTTTTCCCGAAACCGGGCGGGTAACATAACCAATCTCGCCTTCGACATCACACCCTCTTGCGTGGGCGATTTTGCAAACCTGACTTACAATTTCCGCATTTTCTTCTAAGGGCAGCCTTGACGAGTCCATCATGACCGCATTGAATCCAAGATCCATGGCCTCAATGCAAGTTTTGGTGTCATATCCATGGTCTAAAATCAATGCTACGGGCACTGTGGCCTTTTTTGCTTCATGAACAATTATATTTGCCGCACTGTCCAGACCTGTATATTTGAAATGAACCGGCGCATGGGCAATTATCACAGGCGATTTTTCCTGTTCCGCAGCTTTCAGTATTCCCCTTACAAGCCCCAGATCATAGGCATTGTAGCTTCCCACCGCATAATCTCTTTCCCGTGCATCTTTTAGAATTTCCCTCATAGGCACTATCGGCATGTTTATCTCCCCTCAATATTTCTGACACTCTCGTAAATCTTTTTATACTTATTGTATTGTTCTTTATATATGTCTCTGTTTTTCTTATTGGGATAATAGGTCTTTTTTATTCTTACAAGGCTATTAACGCCATCTTCCAAATCCTTATACACGCCGCATGCAGCACCGGCTAAAATTGCGGCGCCAAGGGTTCCCGCTTCCTCAAATTCCAGAACATCAACGGGAATATCAAATATATCGGCTCTGATCTGAACCCACATGGGAGAACGGCTGCCTCCCCCGCAGACTGTTATCTTGTCAATATTTACACCGGCTTCTGACAGTGCGTCAATATTGACTTTTGCTTCATATGCTATGCCTTCCATGATGCCCCTGTATAAAGAAAAGGCATCTGTGTCAGAGGTCAATCCGATAATTGCCCCGACTGCATCTATATCCATATATGGAGTTGCAGCTCCCTGGAAATGCGGAAGCACCAATAGTCCGGTCGGCTCTTTCGGGGCAAGGTTTTCCAGTGATGAATATATGCCTGATTCTGTCTTGCCTATTTTTTCAATAACAGCCTGTCCGAATTTCTCCTTGTACCACCTCAAAAGCGCCCCTCCCGAATAATTGAAGGCATAGGTTACATAATGTCCGGGAATCATGTAGGGAATGCAGCTGAATCCGGCATCCGCCATTTTTGAATTAATAACCGGATTGTCAAACAAAGGCGTGATACAGTCGACGGTTCCGATGCCGTTTACAGCCATTCCTGTTTTTATAACGCCGGCACCAAGAGCGGCGCAAATCTGATCCTGGCCGCCCAAAATCAGCTTAACATTCTTCTTCAACCCAAGCTCATAAGCAATCCGGGGGTTCATTTCAGCCACTGCTGTCCCCGGTTGCACAGACGTTGGGAAAAGCCCGGCATCAATATCCGCTGCGTCAAGCAGCACTTCATCAAATTTTTTCTCAATAACATTGAAAAGACCTGTTCTTGACGCCAAAGACCAGTCGATATATTTACTTCCACTCAGTTTATACAGTATATAGTCAGAGTACTGAAGAAAAACCTCTGCTTTTTTGTAAATTTCAGGTTCATTCTCCTTAACCCACATTATTTTGCTGAATGAAAACATAGGATGCGGTGTGTGCCCCGAACGTTTTAAAATTTCATCGCGTCCCAGCTTTTCAATAAATTGTGAGCACTGGGTTTCGCCTCTGAAATCCGTGTACAACAGGGAGTTCCTAAGATTTCTGCCTTCTTTGTCAAGAAATACGCCTGCCTCACCGAAAGAAGTGATGCACAAAGCTTCAACAATATCCCCGGAGTGCTGTGCCGCCGCTTTCTTAATAACATGGAATACGCTGTTCCAAACTAATTCCGGATTCAGCTCAACATACCCCTCCGGCGTTCTCTCCGGCGAGTATTCTATATATGAATAGGTGCTGATTTTTCCATCGGCGTTGAAAATGGTGCATTTGCATCCACCGGTTCCAATATCCAGTCCTGCAACTGCCATGCTGAACCTCCGGGTTTTAGTGTTTAATATAATCGTATACTATGTCCGCCCGGTAACATTTTACCACATTTAGCTACTATACCCTCATCCCGTTTCTAAAGGTACCGGTGTTCTTGACAGGGCTATATGTTCTCTATTTTATTACAGGGATATAATAATCAAGTATTACTTTCCCCTCTTCATCTTGTTGTGTGAATCTAGGGCAATTATACAATTCCATGGACCAATTGCAGTCAGGATTGTACATATATCCCCAATTCTCGAGGGCTTTTTCTGTTAGCGCATGAGCATTCATGCATACATTCTGTTTTATTCCCTTAATCCATCCTACTGCAACTTTTGTAGGTGCGATTTCATGAATAGTAAAATCCTCGCCGGGTTTTTCACAACCAAGTTTCATCAGCATTCCGCAGGTGTATGAATGCATGTTCATATACCCCACGTATGCCGGATTATAAATATATTCTGTTATAGCTTCTAATTTTTTAAACATTCCTTCTTTGAAGCATTCTTTCCAGAATGCGGGAATAGGATTTTCCCCATGGATTTTAGTCCAATCAACCTTTATGTTCTTACCGACAACAAGAACCTCAGGCATTTCAATGAATTCAATTTTCACTAAATCTGCCATTTTTACCCCTCCTCAATTTTATAGTTTTATAATACGAACACTTGCTCTTCTGCCAATGAATTGAAATGACATAACCATTATATACCCATTGACTTTATTATGCTCAAACAAACGATATTGCCCTGAAATCAGACAGCACCCATGTTTGGTGCTTCAAATAATAGCCTTAGGCAAATGTTTGCCTAAGGTTGTTGTTTGAAAATTTTACTTCGGGTGATTTTAGATTGGGTTTTTTATTATATATTCATAATCCACTGTATAGCAATTGACTTCTTTCCCTATTTCAATTACTCCGAAGGACGGTTGCCAGAGGCCGCGGGCCATTCGCCCTATTCTTCCGGGATTCATGATGATTGTTTCTTTTTTGTGTTTTACTATGGGATGGTGGGTGTGCCCGAACAATATTATATCTGCGTTTCTTTTCCTTCCTTCTTTGAGGATTCCGGAGGTTCCGCTCCTTACACCGAAATTGTCCCCGTGAGCCATGAAAATTTTCTTATTACCGACGGTAACGGATTTATACGCCGGGGCGCTGCTGCCCAAATCGCAGTTACCCTTTACAAACTCCATGGGAATATCCATAAATTGCCGTCTCAACTCCACGGCATCATAAATATGGTCGCCGAGATGGATTATCATATCCGGTTTCATTATTTCAACCACATCCGTCATGGGTTTGATATCCCTGTGGGAGTCTGAAAAAACAATTATTTTCATAAATCCTCTGTCTTTATGGTCCGTATCGTAGAGCATTCTGCGTTATTGCCGGACCCTTTAATCACTGGTTTTTTGCTCTGCATTGGCAAAATCAAGCTCTAACCCTATTTCTCCATCGCTGATTTCCAGCTTAAGGGCTGCCCTTTTGCATTTGCACCAGGGGTTGTCGTAACGCATATGGTAATCAGTCCTTATTTCTTCATCTTTTACTGTTAATGGTTTACTCCAGCCTGTGGTCATAATCCCCCGTGAAGGCGACTTGTAACTGATTCCATAAACATCACCAGTTATTTCAGCATCCTTAAATCCATCTATAAATGCCCCGAAGCTTCCGTTTTCACTTTTCGAGCCCATCTCGCATATCCAGACATTAGACCTGCCGGTGGCCAGATATTCATATTCTTTTATTTTTACAGCTTTACCGTCCTCGTCTTCCTTTTTCAACCCCAGAAACGGATTTAGGGCCGGATTGGCATCTATCCAGGACGTATATCCTGAAATCGGTCTGATTGCAATATATCCATCGTCTTTCTTTCCGAATACCCATCCGTCTTTTTCAATTATTTTATCAAGGAATTCCTGCGGTATATATGCATGCGTATGGTATGTGTATGTGGGAACCATGGCAACATTGGTGTTGTACATGCTGATACATACATTTTTATACTGGACGGTCTTTGGCATTATTCTGTTGCCCGCCCACTTATTGGGCCTCCCCCTGTAATCGTCAGTAGCGGGATGGTTTGAAAAAACCACCGTTTTTCCACCGAGGTTTGCCTGCCAGACATGCTGTTGAAAACCGTACGTTCCCTTTTTGTGATCCTGCACGCAGCTCAGCATGTAATCCTTTGTTTTATATGTGTATAGATCTGCCTTTGGGCGGGATGTGTAGTCGCCGTCGGCGTCATATGGGATGTCTGCCGCTTCACATAAATCATAATGTTCTTTGATAGATTTGGCTCTTTCAAGCAGATAGTAGCCCGGATTGGCTTTTACTGCCAAAGTGTTATCCACCACCAGCCTGTGGTTGTTTGAACCAAGCCCCCAGAAATATGTCAGATTCTTAAAATCTTTTGGATCGACGCCAAGGGCTGCCCCCTCTTCAACGTTCATGCTCATGACCTGTATATTTTCATAAGTACGGCTGTCATTTGCGCAACTGACAATAGGTTTTGCTGCTTCGTATCCATATATGGCTAATTGAACGGCGGCCGGCGACAATGCCAATTTCTCGTCACCTATTCCAAGAAACAGGCTTCGAAGTACGAAAGACCCGTCCCTGCCGTTAAAAATATTATGGCAGTAGCTTCTTCCATGCGATGAGCCGAATATCCCTTTATAGCTGTTTAAAGCCATATCAAAGAAAATCAGGTCGATTATCATTTTAGCCTTAGTGCGGATTTCTTCATCCTCCGCCAGCACAGCCAGCAGAGATATTGAAAGCATATCCTCATGATAATAGTTATTTGAAAGCCATTCGCAGAAACCAAACTTGAAACGCCACTCAAGCCAGCGCAATATGAAAGGCCGTGCGTGCTCCATATGCCATTTCCCTGTTCTACCGTTATTCGTAAATATTTCATCTTTATACAACTGCCCTGCTATATATTCATTGGAGTGGAAGAGCATCTGGTGATTTTCGGTGAAATAGCATGGGCTTTTTTCAGGTCCGCCCTCGTCTATCCAATATTTGCAGCCCAATATCATAGTCTTTGCTTCGTTCTTCAAATCCTCAGCCATCCACTTCGAATCGCTGTATTTTGACATTAAATATATGAAGCCTGGAAGGACAAAGTCAAAACAGTCTATCCGGTCATAAATCTTTTGAATGGAAGCTCGGAAATTTTCTTCAACCAGCTGCCCGCGGTCCATGCCGCGGGAATTCATCTCCATACGCGCCAGTTCCGCATAAATGCCATACTGATTGGGCTTGTAATCGCCCCCGGTCATTTCCACAACCAACTTCAGATATTCCTCATTGGAATCCTGCCCACCTGCAATTGCCTTTTCTATTAATGGATGCATTTTATTACCCCCAGTATTTTGGCTCATTATATAACAGAATCATGAACTATCCTTATTAATTTATTAATATTTAGGGACTAATAAATCTTCCTGTCGGGTCCAGCGGTGGGATTTTTTTTATCAGACGAGGCTTTGGAGCAGCCCGTTGAGACGCACATTGAGATGCGCAAACAAGCACCTTGGTTTGCGGGGAAACGTTTGTGTCGTTCCTTGTGATGAATAAACGTATCTGGCGGAACGGTTTGCGGGACGACATTTATGGTGTTACTCGTATCTTATATAATAGATTTATACTGCGGTACACCAATGATGTCGAAGCCCGCCCTGAACGTTTCTCGACTGCGAGTGCGTATTAAACAGCCTCCGATACGTTCACAGGACGTTTGACCCCGCCGGTGATTTCCCCTCGAAAATGCATATGAGTCCTGGCAATGGGAAATCACTATGAGTATTGTATTGAGTAAAGCTGATAGTACAATTTCCTGTGAGCCATGAGTTCTGCATGGCT
>JAUVJE010000227.1 GCA_030592355.1 Clostridia bacterium | reverse complement strand
GCGATGAAACCGCCCTCAAAGCTCCTGTGTAATTGGGATAATCATTCATCATATTGAATATATAATCTGCCATATATGCAAAGTGCTTGTTTTTTAAATAATGCGCCGTCATAAGAAAATTTTCATAATATCTTGTAAGATACATCTTCTTCCCAAAGTCCTGTCTGTGGGAATTCATTGTGAAAAGAGTATCGTCGGGTTCAAGATAAGTGAACATCATGTAAAGATTGCGTTGGGCGAATTCCAGAAGTTCCCATTTCCCGAGTTCCTCGGCGAGTATAATCATACCGTCGTTGTTAACTTTATTGTAAATCCCCGCAGAACGTTCCGTCCACTCGCCGTCCTCGTTGCAGTCAATGCCTTCATTTAAATATAAATCAATCTCAGTTAAAAATTCTTTATTCCCCAATTCTTTATAACAGAGGGCAAGGGCAGAAGCAATTACCCATCTGTGATTGGGAGTATGAAATCCTCCGGTCATCATTCCGTTTGCACACTTCTCGATATATGTCAGTACTTTGGCCTGTAAGGCATCTTCTGCATCGGTATGACGATTGTATTTTTTTATTACCCTATATGCAGGCACAACGTTTTGGATTGAAAATCCAATCGTTGCCGCACAGTGGAAATTAGTTTCGACAAGATCAAGGGTTCCGTCGTCATGTTGCCTGGAAAGACCATAATCCATAGCGAGATTAGCAGCGGCTAGAAGACGGTCATCCAGGTGGTATTCGGAATGTTCGTTATAGTAGAGCACTGATAAGTTAATGCCCGTTCCGATAACCCCTGCTGGCTCAGAAAACCCCTTTCGCATGTCGGGAAACCCTCCGTATTCCCGGTCCATGACATCACGGCACTGCCGTTTCAATGTCAATTCTACCCCGGCATCCGCTCGTTTTATTAATTTCATATAGTGGCTTTTCATAATTTACCCCTCATTTATATTAATTTAATTTTTGTTTCTGATATATACAGGTGTCTTTTAAGGTGTTTAAAATGTTGTCAATGAAAGAACGGTCATCAAGTTGCGGAAACGGATTATAAGATACCGGAAGGGTATTATTCAGCTTTTCAAATTGTTTCGAAAGCATGTGTTTCTCCCTCCGTCATAAGGTATCACATGAGTCTGGCTAAATCAATAAAAAAACCTCACAAAAAGAGTGTTTTTGAATTATTCGGCAACCCGGAAACATGAGTTTGATTATTGAAAGCGGCGGATTATTGCCACGGGGGTAGGGTGGTGGTAATATTAAAGAAAGTAATGGAGGTTATCTTGACTGGGGATAAAAAGAAAAAAATTGTATGGGCAATGATTCCGGCTCTTCTGGCGGCAGCCATGACGGTTGGTATTTTCACACTTGGAAATCCAGATGAGGCTTTGTCAGGTGATTTTACAATAACCATTTTAGCGGTAGCCACAGCTTATTCTTTATTTACATTTTGGTCGATCTTTACATTGGATGACAAGGTATTGAAGGAAAATCCCAAAGGAAAAGGGTTGGCTTTGGTATTGGCGGTATTGATATTCGCTCTCATCATAAGAATTTATATGGGATTGATGATTACCGGATATGCGTCTGACATGTCATGCTGGACAGCCTGGTCTCATGCCGCTGCAGGGAAGGGATTATTTGAAATTTATTCAGATATGTCTTTTATAGATTATCCTCCGGGATATGTCTATATATTGCATATTCTGGGAAGCATCGGTAACTTAACCGGTATGGAATGCGGCTCAGCCGCGTACAATCTGCTTTTGAAAATGCCTTCCATTATTGCAGATTTGATCATGGCCTGGATAATATATCGGATTTGCGCAAAAAGGCTGAGACATACCATGGGTCTTATTCTGGCTTTCCTATATGCCTTAAATCCAATGGTAATGTTGGATTCAGCAGCGTGGGGACAAATTGACGCCATACTTGCCCTTGCTTTAGCGGGATATCTCATAGCTCTTTATAAAGAAAACTTTATAGGAGCGACTTTATTCTTTGTTGCAGGACTTCTGATAAAGCCCCAAATGTTGTTTTTTGGACCTGTTTTAGCTGTGGTTTTTATTAAATACATTGCAAACAGGGGATGGGGCAAAGCAATGAAAACCTTTGCCATAAGCCTATTCAGCGGCCTGGGTTTATTTGTTCTGACAGTTTTACCGTTTACGGGGAATAAAGAGTGGTACTGGATATTCGAAAAATACATCGGCACTATTGGCAGCTACAATTTTATTACCCTTAACTCAGCTAATATTTACGGAATGTTCGGACTAAACTGGATGCCGATTGAAACTGTAAAATGGGGGCTGACTTTGGGTGTGTGGGGAATAATCGGCATTGCTGCAACTGTCGTCGTTTACTTTGTACTCGGATTTCTTAATAAAGACAGAAAAAATATCTTCATGCTCACAGTGATGTTGATGACCGGCATATATACGTTTGGATTAAAAATGCATGAGAGATACCTTTTCCCGGTTATTGTAGTTATGATTATTGCGTATATATACGACAATAAAGACAGCATACTTGCTTTTTACAGTGTCTTAACCGCGGCTGTTTTCATAAATATGGCTCAGGTTCTTGCAGTTATTCATATACCGCCTGACGACCTGATTTTTAGAATAACTTCAGGGGTGATGGTGGCGGCATATATTGGGATTGTTGTTTTTTGCTTCATTGAGGTGGCTAAATCAATCAAGGAGAGTAAAATCAACCTTATGGAAGAATCTGACAAGGCCCTTGGTTTTAAAAATAGAAGAAGTGGCAATAACTCTAAAGAATTAATGGGAAATTAGTCTGACGGAAGAAAATTATTATCAGACGAGGCTTGGAAGGTTTGGTTTGAGTGTATGTATGATATATACATAAGCGAAAGCCTTTGTTTGCGCACGGGTAATGGTCATGTTCCTTGAACTGATGTTCAATAAAACGGTTTGCGGGACGACATTTATGGCATTTCTCAAACTTTTGAAACAGTATGTTTTCCGATACGCCATTGATGCCGAAACCCGCCTTGATATTTCAGGCTTCTAGTAAATAAAAATTCTAAAATATCACATGCTACCCTATGCACCCGATGATC